>NZ_DAIUCO010000081.1:0-19222 GCF_036846085.1 Noviherbaspirillum sp.
AGTTGGAACACGTGATGCTCTAGTACAAACCGCAGAGAGCCTGATGCGCACAAAGGGTTATGCGGCCTTCAGCTATGCAGATCTTGCTGAAACAGTGGGTATCAGGAAGGCGAGCATCCATCACTATTTTCCAACCAAGGAAGATTTGGGAACCGCTATCATCGAAAATCATCTTGTCCGGATGCAAGACGACTTCGATTGCATCGAGCGGCAGCATCAGGATGTGATCGCTCGATTGGGGGCATTCACCCGGCGCTTTCAAGCCAGCAGTGACGGCGGGCTGTTGCCATTGTGTGGCGCGCTGGCTGCAGAAATGTCTGCGTTGCCGTCGGGTCTGCAGCAGCTCACGCACCGCTTTTTCGACATGCAGCTAACGTGGCTTACTAGAATCTTGGAACAAGGGATTGGCCGTGGGGAGATTCCATGTGGCTGCGGGGCCAGGCAGAAGGCATTCCTGTTGTTGAGCGCATTGGAAGGCTCCAGCTTAATCAATTGGGCAACGAAGGGGCAAGACTTCTTGAACGATCGTACCACCCGGCTTATTGTCGAGGAAGCCTAAGGGGCTCAGTGTGTTGATACACCCCGAGCCGGCTTACCACCTCGGCCACAGGGTGGCCACGTTCGGTCACCTGCGTGACGGCTTCTGCCTTAAATTCTTCTGTGTACCGCTTACCGCACATAACACCTCCAATCATAGGCCAGCGATGTCTGTCGGACTCGGGCCAGTCCAGACACATGCTTTCGGTTGATTGAAAATTCAACCGCTATGACTGAACTAGTGCTAGCGACGCGGTCCCACGAAGTGAGCACGACCGCCCGCGCTTTTCTTGATGTCGCAAAAGAAGTAAGCAAAATCGTAGGGGAGAAATAACTTGGATCAATATTTCTTTCAATTAGAGGATAGCCGATCGGTTTGGGTGCCAATCGGCGGGACTGTGAACGAACAGATTAGCGTTTTATTGATATCGGATGACTGACCGCTCTTGGCCGATTGCTGCCTTTTACTACAGGCCGCTATCGATCCAAAGCAAAATATCACTATGCTTAACCCTAGCCTTGATGGGCGGGCGCGTCTCACTGATATCCGAACGCAGGTAAATCCGTCATACGGTACGTCCGCTCTACTGCCTTGTTGAACTGTGTCTGCCACTCATCGGTCTGGGAATGCTGTTCTCGTCACCCGTGGCTTGCGGAGCATTGGAAAGATGGGTGGCGACGCCCCCACTTGAATGGTGCCCAACAACTCAAACCCGTGCCGCTCATAGAGGGGAATGTTCTTTGGGTTGCTGGATTCAAGATAAGCCAGTATATGGTCGCGATCGCACGGAATCAGAGCATGTTTCATTAACGCCGCGCCGTAGCCTTTTCCCTGTTGGGATGGGTCGATTCCAATGAATGGCAAATACCAATGCGGCTCCTGGGGATGATAGCGCCCCATCTGTTCAAAGACTCCAAAGACGTCCTTTTGCACCGACGCAGACCCTGTGCGTTGCACCAGTGTGATCAGTGTGTCTTCGTCAGGGCTGACTTCTGGCGGCAGCCATAGCGCCGCCCCGGCATAATCGTCCACGTAGTAGGCACTCCTGTGGGCAAACGCGTTGCCTCCCAATGCCTTGACGAAGTTGGGGAAATGCATCAGGTACTGCTGAGGATCAGGCCAAGTCCAACGCGCAGCAGGGTCCGTGCTAAACGCCAGAACCACGGGGGCAATGGCTAAAGCTTCATCAGATGTCGTAGCGGTCCTGATCATCGGTGTTGCCATGGTTTACCTCCAACAGGAATTATCCAAAATCTTGGGAAGCCTGGCGGCATTTAAACGGACAAAACTACCCGGCATGCATGACAGCAAGTCCGCAAGCGGTCGGTTGATCCGACGCAAGCCGCGCAAATCCCGGCTTTGACGCAATAATGCATGTACATCCTTTGACAAATCACCGTGAATCAAGACTCATCCCAAACTGGTCAAACCGAAATATCAAGTGAATTCACCAATTGCGTCGCAATGAACACCTGATACGTTACTGTCTATGAGCTGAATGCATTTACCTCCATCTGCCGAGATAGTACATCCGCATTTATGACTAAACGATCTCATAGACAATGGAAGGATCGGAAGTACGCACCTTCATATCAAGCACGATTGTCAAAATCGCCTACAAACTCTTTTGTATAAACAGCAGTAGCTGCAATTCAATCCTTGGCAGTGCAATGACTTCTGTTCTGCTCGCGATTAAAGTTTGCCCAGGCATAGATCTCGTCACTACTTGAGCTAAAGATATCTGCGAATAAACTTCGATTCGGCGAGTATCGCCCCGATACGGACAGAGCCTTACGACAGCACTATTCAAGGCATTGAAAGATGGCGCCGATTGGCTCAATCGGATTTGGTCCTATGCCGTCACTTCGATAGCAAACATCGCAACAAGGAGCACAAAGAGTAGCACTGACCCGCGAGAAGGTTTCCCAAGCATCGCTCTACTGCTCACATGACGGCTATTGCCCCCGTCTTTGTGTCGCCAGCCTGCGTCCTTCACCGGCGGAAAAGCGCAGCAGTGTCAGTATCTTCATCAACCAATCCAGCAGTTCTGCTTTTTGCTTTGTACGGGATTGTTTATCGCAACCCACTTAATCGTCCGCATAATTGCATGCGTTCCCGAATGCATCCACGCTCTTCATAGGCAGTGAGGCTTTATAGTAGGCTAAGTAGCAAACAGTTCTTTGATCATTCTGGTAGCATGATTTTGGCTTCGAATTTATTAACGCGTTGGAAACGCTATTGCAAATGGACAAGGTATGTTTTTACTGAAAACCAAGAGTGAACGAACTCAACGACCCATGACACTGATGCGCATGGATGACTGGGGGCGGACGCGGCAACGTTTGCGCCGTGCTTTTTTTGGCGCCGTGCTGTCAGTCATAGCGACCGGCGCATTTGCACAAGCCTATCCTGACCGGATTGTGAGACTTGTCGTCCCCTTTCCGCCGGGCGGACCGACCGACACCGCCGCGAGGATTATTGCCCAGAAAATGGGCGATAACCTCAAGCAGCAAATGATCGTTGAAAACCGGCCCGGCGTCTCAGGTATGATCGCCGCGGAGGCCGTTGCCAAGACTACACCGGACGGCTACACACTGATGGTGCTGGCGACACCGACACTCCTGGTGCCACACTTGACGGGGCGAAAGAATGCGGACCTGTTCAAGGAATTCACGCCCATTGGAGGCGCATATGAGCTGCCGATCGTCATGGTTGTCAATCCCGAACAACTGCCGGATGTAACAAACCTGCAGCAGTACGTTGCAAAAGCCAAGACACAACCCGGTACGATGAACTACACCAGCGCCGGCAACGGCAGCTTTGGCCATCTATCGACCGAACTGCTAAAGAATATTGGTAAGTTCGATATTCAGCACATCCCCTACAAGGGAAGCGCGCCGGCAATCCAGGATCTGCTCGGTGGCCAGGTAACGATGATGTTTTCCGATATGATTGCCGCCCTGCCGCACATCAAGGCCGGCAAGCTGCGTCCGATCGCTGTCGGGTCCGCCAGCCGGGTCGCCTTTACGCCGGACGTAAAAACGGTTGCCGAACAGGGCTTCCCCGGCTTCGATGCAAGTTCATGGGGCGGCGTGTTGGCACCGGCTGGAACGCCCAAGGAGATCGTCGCACGTCTGTCCAAGGAATTGCAGACCGCTCTCGCTGACAAGGACGTGCAGGCGAAAATGCTGGCTGCAGGGACGGTGGCGCAGTATCAGTCACCACAACAGTTGACGAACCGCATGCAGTCGGATTACGAACGTTGGGGCAAGGTCATCCGCGACAACAACATCACGGGCAACTAGGCAAATCAGCATGAGAGTGGCGGGTCCCGCTACTCATCTTAACCTCCTTCCTTTGCATCCTTGCAGTGGAGATCCTTTCACAGGATCTCCACTGCAAGTGGGCATCCCATCGCCGTTCGTAGCCGAAAGGTCTTTCTGCACAGCGGGAGGTTTCTTCTATTACATTTCACTACAATTTGAAGATGGCTGCTCGTTACTTTCTCGACGCGAAGCGATTCCTCCCATAGCAATCGATTCGAATACAAGCTTAAAGCTTTTCTAGACAGTGACCCCGCATTGGATGCCATATCGATTGAACCGACGCGCCGGTTATGTTAAAGCAGTGGATCGCCGAGGCGATATGGATGCAGTGAACGTTAAAAGGATGTTAGTTCAATAGCCTTTTATGTATGCATTCATATATATTTTTTTCTACACAAGCGCATGAGCTTTTGTGAAAATGAGCTGCTTCATTGAACGTCGAAGATTGGGATTTTGGTCTAGGTTCTGGAAGTGTGCAATGCCAAGGTGACTCCGGCAAGCGTCAACGTCATTGCCAAGACTTCTTTTATGCCGAGGGGCTCACCAAGGCTTACTGCGGCTGCGAGGACTCCAACTACCGGTGTCAGGAGAGTTGCTATGGAAGCCAATGCAGGTGGCAAACGCTGAAGGGCAGCAAACCATGTGACATAACATACGCCCATTGGAACAAGTGTCATGTACACCATGACTGCAAAGCCTTTACCACTTAGTGCATGTAAATCGGGATGTTCAGCAACCACACCGAAAAGCATCATCGGCAAGCAGCCTATCAAGAGTTGCCATGTGACTGAGGTGAGCGGAGGAATAGGCAAGGGCTTCAAAACGATGGTGCCAAATGCAAACAGCGAGGCCGCCCCCAACGCAAACATTACGCCGACAGCTTGATCTAATCGGATCCCGGAGTTAGCTCCAGCAAACAACAACGCGATTCCTGAGAGGCAGAGAACCAGGCCGCCAATACTCGACATGGTCGGTCTTTTGCCGAGAAAAGGCCAGGCCATAAGAGTCGCCCACACTGGCATGGTATAGACAAGAAGTGCACCTTGCCCTGCATTCAACCAGCGCATAGACAGCGTTGAGAATCCCATCCAGGCAAAGATGTTGAGGAAAGCAGCAAGAGCAAGTCTGCCCCGCAGATGGTGTGGCACTGCCAAGCTTTGGCCAGCCTTTACGGCGACAATGGCGATCAGGGCTGCGGCACACAACCCGGAAGTTCCTCTTGCAAACAACGGAGGCCATTCCTTCAGCAGGAACTTCATTGCTGGCCAGTTTAGTCCCCACCCTACGGAGGTTACAACGAGACAAAGTAGCCCGATGGAACGTGGATTCAGGTTGATCAAGGTATGGGCTGTTTCGGAAAATTAAAAACCAAATCTTACTCTTGGACATCAGGAATGTCTGGTGCTGGCCGATTGTGTTGAAAAAGTTCGGAAGAAACGTGGGTAGTGGCGTGCCATTGCACGAGTGAGTGAAATGGCAGTTGGTTTAAGTGCTGGTCATGGCTCTGCCTGGCCCGTCAGCGGCTCACGCGGGTTGAGTACCTTCTTGTAGAAACGTCCTTCCCAGCGTTTTAGCCATGCGCCGCAAGTTCTGTATTGTCGCTGCCAGCAAGAACTCGTCGTACGCGCCGGTTAGTCCCCTCAAGCGCAGGTGATCCAGCTTCAGAATGCGCTTGAGATGGGCAGACAGCATTTCCACTTTCTTCCTGTGCCGGCGTGAATTTTGATACTCCTTTGTCTGGCCAATAGACCGGGCCACGTCCCGTGCCCCTTCATGAATGCTGCGTGGGATCTTACGTGACGGTGTATTCGGGCAGCACATTGGTTTGAATGCGCAGCCCTCACAAGCGAACTTGCTCGCTCGGTACAGTAACGCGTCCTCTGCTGTTGCCTGTCCGGTTGTCCTCAGGAGCACACCGGTCGGGCATCGGTAGCAGTCCTCATCAGGATCGTAGGTGAAATCAGACCTGCTTAAGCTGCCATCCTGCCGTTCGGACTTGTCCCACACCGGCACATGGGGCTCAATCTGCTTGTCATTGAACATCCAGCCCAAAAGCGATGCCGTGCCATAGGCGGTGTCACCGACCAGTCGATGTGGCTTGATGTCAAAGCGCTGCTTGACCCGGTCTATCATGGTACGGGTGCACGCCACTTCATCCGAACTTACTGCGGGAGTCGCCTCGACATCCATGATGATGGCCGCCTGCAGATCGACCAGGTAATTCGTGGAGTAAGCAAAGAAGGCGGGGCCACCGGGAGCGGCCGTCCAGCGTGAGGCAGGATCAGTCAGCGATATCTTGCGTGCTGTGTGGCCGGAGAAACGGTGGCATCGAGTGCCGAGACATATTCCCTGACCGCGCGGCTCACAGGTCCTCCGCCGTGCCAATCATCCGGATCACGCCCGTCGGATTGTTTCTGCCGGCTGGCATCGGCCTTGACCGTGCTGGCGTCCACTGCAAAGCCTTCACCGCCGACCAGGCCTTCAGCAATGCAACGACTCAGGACCATCTCAAACAAATGGCGGAATGCATCGCTATCACGAAAGCGGCCATGCCGATTCTTGGAAAAGCTGGAATGTTCAGGCACCGCATCTTGCAGGCCCAGGCGGCAGAACCAGCGGTACGCCAGATTGAGCTGGACTTCTTCGCAGAGACGGCGCTCGGAACGGATGCCGTAGCAATAACCGATGATGAGCATACGGATCATCAGTTCCGGATCAATCGAAGGTCGACCGATATTGCTGTAGAAGCTGGTCAGATGGCCGCGAAGGTCCCGCAGATCGAGAAAACGGTCAATCAGTCGCAGCAAGTGGTTAGGCGGAACGTAATCCTCAAGACTCAGCGCAACGATGCGTTCCCGCTTTGCAATTTGATGCCCCATCATGGCCGCCTCCTGCCAACAGTGCAGCCTATACCGTAATCCTCTGCCGCTCCTCTTCAAGCCTTTTTCAACAGAATCAGCCGAAAGCGGACTTACGGCTAATTCATCGGGACGCAATGGGGAACGTCTGCGATCGACCCAAAGCCGTCGAAAGAATTTCCCAAAAGCGGAGGTTTTAATGTGCAGGGATGCGGCGCGCTGCGGGCTCTATGCAGGCCATTCACGCGCGCAGGTTTGCAGCGCGTCCAATACGACCGCCAGGTTAAGGGGCGACATATAAGGACCATCAGCCTTGAAATATCAATCGTCAAGTTTCAACCGCCAAGCAAGCGCGTATTGTGCGGCGCTAATGCGAGCACTCGGGCGGCTCAACTATCGCTTTGGAAGATTTTCGCAGGCAACGTAAACTCCCCTGTCGATTTGAATTGCCTGCTATAGAACGCTGGCCCGGCGAGTTTTCCGGTCATCGTATATGCGAGCTTCCCATGGTATTCGCTGGTCCCACCGCCCATAATCTGGCCCACGATGCCCATGACATGGCCCGCCACGCGGAATGCCGAAATACTCATCGGGACGGCAACAACCATCTCACCAAAGCGCGGTACGCTGCCACCAGCGTCACTAACGCCAGTAGCAAAGCGCTTGCCTTGCACATCCATCGCGACTGACACGCCGTTGAAGTCCAGCGGCGAGTCATTCGGATTTTGAATTCGCAACTTGACCAGCATTCGCAGCTCAAACCCTTCACCCTCAAGCGGTTCAACGCTCACCATGGATATCTCAAGGGGTTCGCGGCCTTGAAAGCTGGCACAACCACCCAGTAGAAGCACTCCGAAGGCAAGGAGTACGAGCAGCGCGTTCCGAACAATTGACACGATGATCTCCGTCGCGATTAGAAAGCGTTTGGATGGAACGCTCAGTGCCTAGGTCGGTTAGAGTTTTACGTTTCACGCTTGCTCTGGCTCGCAGAGGTGCACTTCACTCGTTATAAGTCGCAAAGGCGCATCGACAGTGGTGTTCAGAACTGAATTCTGTCGTTATGCACAGTGGCAACAGAATCGGCGAAAGCGACATGCCTTTCTTTCCTCCCATAGCCAGCTTAGCATCGAATTACGGCGCCTACGATGGCGAATGAAAGGGCGCAGCCTCTTTTTCAATCACACCATCACCCGCCAATACAGCGCGCATGACTTCATGCAACTCCGTGCGCGGCACCGTCCCGATCAATGTTGCAAGCTTGTCCTCCGACAACCGATGCGGCCGTTGCCATAAATAGCGCATTTCCACAATGGCGCGCAGCATGGGCGAGAATGGGGATGCCAGGCGCAGCTGCCACCATGGCAACTGCCTGACCTGGAGCGGCCGGCCTGCGCAGTGTATGAGCGCATCGGTCATTGCCATGCCGGTCGATGTCAGGCCGCCGTAATGGAATACCTCATGCGGCGGTAACGCGTCACGGCGTCTGGCAACCGCCACGAACACCTTGGCCAGGTCTGGCAAGTACGCCCACGCATGTTCCAGCCCCAGCGGCCCGGGGTACACCAGCCTGCCTTTGCCAAGATCCTTCGCAATGACCATGTCCATCCAGGTGCCGGGGCCGGTGCCGCCAAGGAAATCACCCGCCCGGATAACCACGCTGCGCGTACCCTGCGCTGCCGATGCGCGCATTGCCTGTTCCAACGCCAAGCGGATCCTGCCCTTCGGGGTGTCAGCGGGCTGCGGCGTTTGTTCCTCCAGCACTGCGGGCAATTGCGAACCAAAGTTATAAACATTGCCGGGCAACATCAGCAAGGCGCCCGTACTGCCAGCGAGATGCAGCGCTGCCTGGCCAAGTGCGGGAACACGCCGGTCCCATTCGGTATAGGGAGGATTCAACGCATTCACGACAACGTCGATCTGTCCAGAAACGGCTTGCAGCACCGCCTGGGTATCCAATGCGTCACAGATTATTGCGGTAACGTCATGCGCAGGCATCCTCAGCGGCGAGCGGCTCTGTGCAAACACGCGCCAACCGTCATTGTGGAATGCGTTCGTTACGGCACTGCCAAAGCGGCCGTTTGCCCCAAGAATCAATACGCCGGGGGTGGAATGGGATTGCATGCTGGCTCCAGTGGTGATGCAGGTGATATGGCGCTATTGTCAGTCTGGCGGAAGAGCACCACAATACGCATAGTTAAATAACAGCTATTCAAAATTGAATACCAGAATGCAGGCCGGGACGCAGCCGTTCCTTGATCCACAGCGCATGGATTGGAATGCCCTCAAGGCGTTTTACTTCGTTGCCGACCGAGGGTCGCTTACCCGTGCAGCCAGTCTGCTCGGCGTCAGCCAGCCGACGTTGTCGCGCCAAATCGCGACGCTTGAATCGACGCTCGGCGTGGCCCTGTTCGAACGGTTGCCACGGGGTCTCAAGCCAACCGAGGCCGGCACTGCGTTGCTGGAGCCGGTTCGGCGCATGCTCGGTGCAGCACAGGGGGCAAGCATCGCCGCAACCGTCCGTCATGAAGCAATTGCCGGCACCGTCCGGCTAACGGCAAGCGAAATCATGTCTGCCTATGTGCTGCCACCAATTCTTGTCCGGCTGCGGGCGATGTATCCCGCTGTCCAGATTGAGCTTGTTGCCTCAAACGCGATCGATAATCTGCTCACACGCGAAGCCGATATCGCGATCCGAATGGTCAGGCCAAAGCAGCAAGGCGTGGTAACGCGCAAGGTGGCGCAATACGAACTGGGGTTCTTTGCTCGGCGGGACTATCTTGCGTTGCATCACCGGATCAGCCTTCCGCAAGCATTGGAGCAACTCGATTGGGTTGGCTTTGACCAGTCAAACCAGCTCATTGAAGGATTTCGCCAGGCCGGCTTCAACGTCGGCAAATCCCTGTTCGTCTTTCGTACCGATAACCAGATCGTCGGATGGCAAGCGGTACTGGCTGGGCTTGGTGCAGGCATCGGCATGAAGCACGTGGCTCGGCAATTTCCGCAGTTGCAACAGATCCTTGAAAACCAGGCCTTGCCAGAGTTGCCGGTATGGCTGACCGCACACCGCGAGTTGCGCAGCGTGCCGCGCATCCGAGCCGTGTTTGACTTCTTGGCTGACGCGCTCGCCGGCGTTTCTCAGGCATGAGACCGCACATCGGCCCAACCTCCTTTGGTCGGGCCTACTTGCTGACGGGCGACGTGGTTGCACAATACGGATTGCGTGTTCGTCGCGCCGTTTTGCGGATTGTCGGCCTGCCTGACACCGGAAAACGCGGAGGAACGGGGAATGACAAAGAACGATGAGGAAACCAAGGACCGTGATGCAATCAGACGGCCGCGCGCATTTTCCTGCTAGTTTAATAAATGCATCATGGCCGCGGTCAGCAGCGACGCAAGCAGGGCGGTCATGCCGTGTTCGATCCAACGCAGCTTGCTCGTGCGCTGGTAGTGGTTTGCTACGCGATCGGGGCTGATACGCAGTTGTGCTGCATTGTCAGCCGTGGCCGACGCAAATGCGGCCCTTGCGGCACTCTGCAACGCCGCGCGCTGTTCATCGACGGTTTTCGACGTCACTTCCGCGGCTTTGCGGTCCAGGTGTTGGGTTAATTCCGCCTTCGCCTGTTCATTGAACGCCGTCACTGCGATGCGATATTGATCGCCCGCATCCTCGAGCGCGGTCACGGTGGCGCGTAGCGCGGATTCGGCTTTCATCACCGCGTGCGGCAACTGTTCGACACGTGCCAGCAACGCATCGACGTCGCCCAGCAATTCCACCATCAACGCTTCGCGGGTGGTGCGCGGCCCAGCCATCAGTGAACTTTGGGAAAGACTGCGCGAAATGCATCGTCAAGATTCTTGTTTGCCGTGACGGCCAGGCGTTTCAGCGCGACCATGCGAACACAGTATTCCTTCTCGTCGTCGCTGGTACTCGCTCGCAGCCGGGCGCGGTAATCGGTCGGGTCGGCGGTAATGTCGCCCAGCGACTTGCCGACATCTTTCAGTTTTTCGAACACGTCGTTGGCATGGATGATGGCCGATGGATTGAGTGTGAACGACTTTTCCGACGCGGCCAGGCCGAATAGCGGGGCAAATTCTTCCGTCACCGATTCATCGATATCCAGCTTGTTGAACAGGGTGCGAATCTTGGTGCGGGCAATGCCAATGCGCGCCAAGGCCCGGATGGTGTTGACGGTATCGGCGAGTTGCTTCTTTTCCTTGACGACGGGCACGATGAAAAAATCGAATTCCTCGTGCGAGCCGGCGTATTGCTGCATCAGTTTGAGAAACTCTTCGACGTTGGATGCCCCTACATCAATGATGGCCGCGTCCAGCAGCATCAACTGTTCCTGCAATTCCCCGAATTTCCTGCCCCGCATTTTTTCAACGTCGATGCCATCGGCCGACGCATCCATATTGAGCGATTCGATCGAAAAAATCGGTGCGTCACCCATGCGAGGTTTCAGCAGATGGGCGGCAACGGTGGTTTTACCCACGTTTCCCGAAAAGTTGATAACGGCTACCTTCATGAGATCCTCTTTTTGACGAGTTTGGCTAATGCCGCCAGGTCCGGCGTGCTATTGAAAATCGCGTCCAGTTGCGCCGGGTCGTGCGAGCCCGTGTTTTCCGATCGGGTAGCCATTGTCGTTGCGCTGTTGTCTAGATTGGACGCCGATAAAGCGCCGCAATCGACGGCGCTGTCGGCAGACACCGCAATGCCGGATGTGTTTCGCGGCGGTGCCGTCGCGCTTTTGTTCCGTTGGCGGCGAAGGCGTTGCAACATCGTGTTGAAAGTGGCCAGCGACAAGTCCAGTCCGCACGCATTGAGTTCCGCCAGCACCGCTGCGTGCGTCACCCCTGCCGCCAATGTGGTTTCCACGTCGTCGAATATTTCCCGCAAGCGTGCTGCCTTGGAACGTTTCTGATTATTTTGCGCCAGCGCCTGAAGTCGCCTAGATATTGTTTGTTTATCCATAAGGCGTGGTCAACAGGCGCGCACGCCGACCATTGCTTGATTCTTGATCGCGTGGTGTTTTACATTGCATGAGAGCCGATCAGGTTGTGGTCACATTGTGTTCTACGATGCTGTTCATATGTCTTCTGCATGTACCGCGATGTGTATGCTTGACTAAAGTAGTTCAGCATAAGTTCAAGGGAAGGTGGAGATAAGGTGAAGGCAGGATTCGTAAATGCGCTGCGCTCTGGTACAGTGGTGTGGCATATCCCATCTCTCTCTCTCTCTCTGGTCCTCCCATGCCTGTGCTCAAGACTCTCGTCGAGCCCACCGCCAAAGCCCGATTCCAGGCGATGGCAAAAGAGCGGCACCTGTCAGAATCAGAACTCCTGCGCGCGGTCGTCTTGGCGATTACCGACGACAACGAATCCGCCATGGACAGGACGCTGCCAGAGCCGGACAATGCGGAGGTCGTCCGCATGACCGTGCGCATGCCCCGTTTTCTGGTCGACGGCGTCGGTGAACGCGCACAAGCCAAAGGCATGGCGTCCAGCCGCTGGGTTGCTGCACTGGTCCAGTCCCACCTGACTAAGCTACCGGTGATGACGACGGACGAACTGCACTGTTTGCGCACCAGCAATCGCGAACTGGCGGCGATCGGCCGCCATCTGAACCGGATGGCGCAATTGCGCAATGACGCATTTCAACGGGTCGACAAGGTGCCGCTGGACGGGCTTCCCGGCCTTGCAAACGCCATCCTGCAGAACCGCATCACGATCCAACGCCTTGTGCGCGCCAGCCAACATGCCTGGGGAGCGCCGGATGGCCTGGATTGACACCGAGCTCGGCAAGGCGCTGACGGCACCGGTCAAGCGCCGGGCCAATACCACCGGACAATTGCATGCATCACCAGGCGGCATGCGTGATCAGGCAAAGCGGGTCGCAAGCGGTACGCCGGAAGTGATGGTGAAAGTCACCGGATTTGCCAAAGGCGCCGGTCATGTCAAAGCCCATTTGGATTACGTCAGCCGCCATGGCAAGGTTGACCTCGAAAATGATCGCGGCGAGCGCTTTCACGGTCGCGACGAAGTAACCGCATTGTTCAAGGATTGGCAAAGCGACTTCGGCGAATGCCGGCGCCACAAACAGCAGCGCGATACCATGCAGGTCGTGTTGTCCATGCCGGAAGGCACCGACCCGCAGGCGGTGCAGCAAGCGGTACGCGCATTTGCCCGATCCACGTTCGGTCGTAATCATGAATACGTCTTTGCGTTGCATACCGATGAACCGCATCCCCATGCGCATGTCACAGTCAAGTGCCGCGGCTTCGATGGCCGGATGCTCCAGGTCGCGAAAGGCGATCCGCACCTCTGGCGCCAGACGTTTGCCGAGCGCCTGCGTGCCATCGGCATCGCAGCGGAGGCGACCCCGCGTCGCGCGCGCGGTGTGGTGCAAAAGGCGCAACCGAGTGTCATCCGGCATATCGAGCGCGGAGACAACACGCACCCACCCCGCGTGCCGCGGGTCATCGCAGCCCGGGTCAAGAGTGCTGCGCAAGAAATGACGCAAGGTGACGCGGCATCCTCCACAATGAAACCCTGGGAGGCGGCGACTTACGTGCGCCAGTGCAAGGTGCGCGATGCATGGCTGAGGGCCGCCGATGCACTCCAGGGGGAACGCCCGCGCTTAACCTTCGAGCAGAAAGACATCCGCAATGAACGACCCGACTATGACCGCATCAGCATCGAGCGCGCACGGGCAGGGCAGCGGGCAGCCGCGTTATATCAGTCCGACGTTGAACGCACTGGATCCGCAGCACCGGCCGGCGCCTTCGCCGGCGTGCGAGACGTGCCCGGCAGCCCTGTGGTTCGCGTCCGACGATCTGCTGCAATGCTATTGCACTCGCATGCATCTGATCGTGTGGGATGGGCTGCTGGCGCCGATTCTGAAATGCGACGGGCGCGAGCTGGCGCTGCTCGCACTGCCGGAGAACGCCAGTCAATAACGCCCGTTCACAGTGCGACGGCAGAAAACCACCTGCTGGCAAGCCAGATACGCGCCTTCGTCGCGGCGATGCCTGCGATCGAAACCCGGGCACAGCAATTGAAGCGGCAATTGCGGCAACAATTCGCCACAACTATCGACCAGGCGCACGACCGGCGAGCGTCTGTGACGCCACCGTCCGAGCCGACGCAAAAAATTGAAGCGGATCGCGCCGCGCCCAAAGAGATCAACAACGAGATCAATAAAGATATCCACAAGGATCTCGACCGTTAGAGAATGGATTTGACAAACCATAACAGGGCCAGGTGCAGCGGGTAATACAGGTAAAACACCCGACGCAGGCGCGGCAAGCGCAGATCCACATGCGGGGCGGCAACCATCAGCGGCAGCGCCGCCAATGCCCACAAGCCGTTATCGAGCAGCTGCAAGCCAGCCAGCGGCAATGCGCACACGACGAGCGCTGCCACGCGTGCCGAGGTGATATACCATTTCGCCGCCAGTACAAAGGCCACCCCGAACCACCAGAATTCCACCACCGATCCGCCGATGGCAAATAATGCGATTGCCCCGATGCGATTGACGATCCCATCCTTTTGCAGCAAACCGGCGACGCCGGCAGCCGTCAATAGCATGAACAGAATATTCAGCGGCCACCAGCCGCCCACTCTATCCGCCAGGGCGATGAAAAAGGGCGTGGCGATGACGCCATAGAGGGCCAGGCGCCGCATCGTGCGGCCGTAAAGACCGGCCGCGTAGGCGCCTTGCCGCGCGAGGTTCGCCGCCAGGACGAAGCCGAAGATCGGCATGGCCAGTCGTCCGGCTTCGAAGGCGACTGGCAGTTTGCCATCGAACAAGTACTTGTTCGTATGGTCCAGCGTCATCAACACCAGCCCCAGCCATTTCAATGCTTCCAGCGTGCCACTAGGAATAACGACCGGCGCTGTCACCGCGCTTGGCGCCGGCTGCGCCATCTTGGTCGACGGATCTGCCCCGGGTTTCATCGCATGCAAATGGCCGAGTCCGCGGCACGCGCAAAATGCTGTTGCACGTGCGTCGCTTTCACCGAGAATACTCGCTGTCGTCGCCTGCTGTGCGCGGCACTGCTGACCACGTCACTGCTGACCGCGTCACTTCGTGCTCCTGCCGAATATGCGCCTGCGGGAGTTCGCCACGCTCGATGCTGGCCACCATGTTCTGGCGCACGCGCGCGGCGACGATCTCGCGCTGCGCGGACGACAGGCCATCGGCGTCGGCCTTGCGGTCGATGGCCGCCGCCAAGGCGAGGGCGCCAGCCAGTTCAGGATGCTGGCGCACCGCCCTGTCTGCCGACTCTGAAACGAAGCTTTGTGCCATGCGCATAAGGCGCATTTGTTCATTTGTCGACGCAGAAGTGGTCATCGCTTGCGCGCCCTGTGCTTTGCTGTCGACATTGTCACCAGTGCGAACCCGCTTGTTCGGCTTCTGAACTTGGTTCGTTTGCGCAACATGCGACTGGTTTGCCAACGCGGCCTGGTCTTGTTCGGACGGCTCCAACGGCGGTTGCGGGTCATTTTCCTGCATGATCAACCTCGCTTTAAAGTGAAAGGGTCAGGCCGGCTTGCCGGCAAAGGTCATCGGCGTACGCATGCAACGCCGCTTCGTTCAGTTGCCCGACGTCTGGCGCGCGCACGGATGAAAAGTCGATGGCGAACTGCGATAGGGTCAGCTTCGCCAGACTGGCAATATCGTCCGGCGTGACAGGCCGTTCCTGCGTACCGCCGCCGGCCCGGCCCGGCGACGGTACGGTTGCCGCCGGGGGCTGGCCTGTCAGCCGATGGTGCGCGTCGACATGAATCATCGGAACGGGCGCTGCCAGCTCGCCCGTAGCGATGGCCGCGTCGAGTTGCATCTTCGTCGGCATCGTCCACCGGATGCTGCGCAAGCTGGGTGACACTTCGCGCAGGCGGTCGACGAATGCGCGGTCCTTGTAAAACAATACCTTGCGCGCGAGGATGGGCCGGGTGTTTTCCAGCACGATCAATTGCCTGTCCTGTCCCAGCCCGGTGATTTCCTGCGGCAGCAACAGTGCCCGGCGCTGGTCCGACACGTTTTCCGATGGCGACCGTCTGGAAAACAGGGCCTGGTCTTTTGACTGGGAGCGGCCCTTCACGGTTTGGTAGCCCAGCCATTCGGCGATATCCCGGGCGGTCTCCGTTTCCGACGCCTTTGGCGGGTACACGATCTGCAGCGCATGATTCGTCTGAAAATTGGCCGCCGCTTCCTTGCCATACACTTCGACCAGCTGCGCCGGACTTTGAATGATGGGCATCATGCGTAGCCGGTAACCGGCGATGTAGCTGATGCCTTTTGACAGGATCGGCATTTTGCCGATCGCGGTAAATTCATCCATCAGCAACAAACAGGTGTACTGGATGGCCTTGCTCCGGTTCGGCCGTTCGCGCGTATTCAAGTCCACCAGCTGCTGGAAAAACAGATTCAGCAACGGCGCCATGCGCGCCAGGTTGTCGGGCGTGACCCCGAGGTAGATCGACATGCGCCGCCTTCTGACATCGCGCAAATCAAAATCATTGCCGCTGGTGGCCGCATCCACCAGCGGGTTCATCCACAATTCCAGGCGCGAGCGAAAGCCGCCGACGATGCCGCTGCGGGTATTGTCGGAAGCAATGGAAAGGTAGGTATTGAGCGCCCGTACGCAGGCATCCGACAGCGGCGTGCCAGCCGCGACCCTGTCGTTGATGCATTGGGCAAAGTAGGCGGCGCCATCGCCGGCGCTCAGCGTTTCCCGTAACACCTGACCGAGCGTCACCGGTTTGCCTGGTGTCTCGAGCAAATACAGCACCACGCCGAGGAAAAAGGTGCGCGGCGTGGCGGTCCAGATGACGTCGGTGCCGGGTTGATCAGGAAACAGCATGTTGCCGATCTTTTGAATATCGTCGATGCGGAAATGGGGGTCGTCGGCGATGTAGGACAACGGGTTGTAGCGGTGGGTGCGGTAATCGGTGGCGGCAGGATTGAATAGGTAACATTCCTGGCCATACCGGTGCCGCACACCACTGGTGATATCCCAGTTTTCCTGCTTGATGTCGAGCACCACGACGCTGTCGGGCCAATGGAGCAGGTTCGGTATTACGATCCCGACGCCCTTGCCGCTGCGGGTGGGTGCGGAAATGATCACATGCTGCTGGCCGTCAAACATCAGGTAGCGGCTTCCGATCCTGCCAACAATGATGCCCTTGTCCCCCAGCAATTCGGCCTTTTTGATGTCGCGCCGACTGGCAAACCGCGCGTCGCCATACAGGCTGCGCTGTGCCGGGCTGAACAACCACCATCCCGGTACGACGAGTGCGGCCGCGGTGACGCCGGCGGCGATGGCCAACCACGCCTGAACCTGCTCCATTGCGCCGTAGTAATACCAGTATTGGTACAGCGTCAGCGGCGTGGCGTCGTCGAACCGGCGGCCGAAGGCCAGCAGAAAAATGCCGCCCGCCAGATAGGCCCACAGCACGATACTGCCGATCGCGGCAGCGGCTATGCGGCCAGCGTTAATCCAGCTGCGGTCGCCGGGAATGCGGGTCATAATAGATTTCCATCAATTTGCGCTTGTGATAGAAGAGCACCACGTCAATCGTCGTGAACAAGCGGTGCTTGATATAGTCGGTGTCGAGATGAGCGCCGGTACGGCTATCCTTGATCAATGCCGTTAACTGTTCGAACGCTTCATATGCGCCATTCGCATGCATCGTCGATATCGACCCGGGGTGCCCGGTATTGATGGATTTGATGAATTCCCACGACTCGTCGCCCCGCAATTCCGCCAGCAAGATGCGGTCCGGCTTCATGCGCAGGCATGACGCCAACGCCTGCTTGGGCGAGACCCGCGCGCCGCCTTCATCTTCGCGGCCGTAAAACAGATGCACCTTGTTGGCATGATGGTGCAGAAACAGTTCGTGCACATCCTCGATCGTGATCAGCCGCTCGCTGGCGGGAATGCTGCGTGTGAGGCTTTTCGTAACCGACGTCTTGCCGGAGCCGGTTTTTCCCACGATCAGGATATTGCGATGCGTGCGTACCGCCAGATCCAGAAAATCCCTGATCCGCTTGTCCTTGCGCAGACGCAGCAACTCGTGTTCGAACGGCTGCATGTCATTGCTCACGTCAACGCATTCGATGAACGCGCCTTCGTCATCGAGTTCTTCCAGGGTTTTGTCGATGACGGCGGGTTTGCGCACCGTGATCGATACCGTATGCGGCTCGCACGCCGGAGGAATGACGACCTGCACGCGCTCACCCAGCGGCAGTGTCGCCGACAGCACCGATTTTTCCGCGGAAATCGACTTGCCGTTGTAGCTGGCAATCAGTGTTGCGAGGCTACGGCAGTGATTGAACGTCAATGCCGGTGCGTCATGCCGCACCCAGCCGTCGCGCGATTCGGTCCATATTTCCCGCGGCCGGTTCACGGCAACCTCGGTGACCGACGCATCACCCAGAAACGGCCGCAACGGCGCCAGGTATTCACCCAGCATTTCCGACGACTGGCGATCCCCATCCTCTTGCACGGTGACGGATTGGCTCACGGCACACTTTGTGTGGGCTGCAACACGTAGACGGCACTGAAATCGAGATCGCGCGCGACCATGACCTGGATGTGATCGCCTCCGTTTTTGACGATGGTAGGTGGAATGTTGACGGTCGATTCCAGAATTTTCTCGACCACTTTTTCCCCGCCGGTGACGGCATTGCCGTAGTAATTGTTGGTGCTGCCGCTGCCACCCCCATTGCGATTGGCAATGGCCGTGACGGTATCTTTGATCAGACTAAGCAGGATGGCGGTACCGAAGCGTTCTGCAAAGTGATTGTCGACCCATCCCTCCAGGCCGGAGCGGCCGAGCGCATCGGTGCCGGGTGAATTCAATGACACGATGACGCCGTTGGGGGTTTTTGCCCGGGTCCACAGCACGAACAATCTGACCTGACCCTGCTTTACCCCACTCTGATATTCGCCCACCAGTTGCGAGCCCCGATCCAGCAGCAGCACTTGCCCATTGTCGGAATACACGTCCCGCGTGAGGCGGCAGGTTGCAATGCCAGGCACCGAACTGTCGAGCGCCGTTTCCAGCGCACAGTCGAGTGTTGTGCCTTTCGTGAGCAGGAAATTGCGGTCGGCCAGCAGCGACGCTGACACGCCTTTGGTTACCGTCGGCTCCAACCTGTTCGCCAACTCGTTGCCGGCACCGGAGCGGCCTGTCGCGTCACCGCCAAAAAGCGACGATGCGCCTTCTGCGCCTGCCATCGGACGTGCTGCCGCAGGTGCGGCATCCCTTCCCGCGCTCGCTGTGTTTGCTGCCCCGCTGTCACCGACAAGCAGGCTGCCGCCCATCTTTCGTTCGGTCCAGTCTTGCACCGGTTTGTCTTTTGCTGCTGCGGCGGGAGCGCCGCGCTGCACGGGGATGGGCGGCGCGGGTGGTGTGGGCGGCGGTGCCGGTAGCGGCGGCGCCATGGCGACGGTTATCGGCGGTGGCGGGGGTGGCGCGGCAATCGGCGGCAG
>NZ_DAIUCO010000082.1:0-18899 GCF_036846085.1 Noviherbaspirillum sp.
AGCCGCAAATACGGAGATAATCGGTATCAGCCGCGACAGCCTGCGTTCCCACGACGGATTCAAGTCCAAACTGGAATTGCCTTTCCAGCTTATCTCGGATCCTGACGAGACGGTATGCAACTTGTTTGATGTCATGAAAATGAAAAACATGTATGGCAAGCAAGTGCGCGGCGTAGAACGGTCGACATTTATCATTGACGGAGCCGGCAAATTGGTGAAAGAATGGCGTGGAGTGAAAGTACCTGGGCATGTCGATGAAGTGCTTGAATTCGTAAAGGCTCTGCCGTAGTTGCGTAACCCATTGAACATAGAAATCCATTCTTTACAAAAAGCCGTTTGTGGAAAGGGTATGGCACCCTCCAGAACGGCTTTTTTGTTTTTCAAGCCTGTCCTTCTGCGTTTCATTTCATCCCTCCTGTCGTGTTTCACATCTTCCCGTCTGTGTCTCACCCCGCTGGTTATCTCAAGTTGTACGTCCCGAAATTTTTCATATTGAGGTCCTGATGCCACTGCCCAAAATACCGACCAAACCCGCAGTACTGCTCTCCCCTAGCGACTATCCCAAGGCAGAAAAAGGCAAATCCGTCAAACCCGTCATGAGCCTCGTCGAATCGGCTCCGCAAGAAGCAGAAGCCGCGCCGAAAGCGCGCGCCAAGACCACCGAAAAAACCATCGCCACAAAACAGCGTGCCACGCCGAAGACGGTCGACAGCGTGATCAAGTCGAGCGCCAGCCGCGTCGCCGACAAGATGGGCGTGACCAAGATGTTTGTGCTGGATACCAATGTGCTGATGCACGACCCCACCTCCCTGTTCCGCTTCGAGGAACATGACGTCTATCTGCCAATGATGACGCTGGAGGAACTCGACAACCATAAGAAAGGCATGTCCGAGGTTGCAAGGAATGCGCGCCAGGTATCCCGTTCGCTCGATGCCCTGGTTGCGGATGTCGGCGAACACGATATCGAAGACGGCATTCTTTTATCCAAGCTCGGCAATAAGGATGCGAAAGGCCGCCTTTTCTTTCAGACCAAATTGCAGAACACCACATTGCCGGAAGGGCTGCCGATCGGCAAGGCAGACAATCAGATCCTTGGCGTAGTACGGGCCCTGGGCGAACAGTTTCCCGGCCGTCCGATCGTTCTGGTGTCGAAGGACATCAATATGCGCATCAAGGCGCGTGCGATGGGCTTGCCGGCGGAAGAGTATTTCAATGACCATGTCCTTGAAGATACCGACCTGCTGTATTCGGGCATTCTGCAGTTGCCGGATGACTTCTGGAACCGCCACGGCAAGGGCATGGAATCCTGGCAAGAAAACAAGAACGGCACCGGCTATACGTTCTACCGGCTGACCGGTCCGGCGGTGCCTTCGTTCCTGGTCAATCAGTTCGTCCACCTCGAGCCCAACAACGGCGAAGCGCCGTTCTACGGTCAGGTTAAGCAAATTAACGGCAAGACGGCTGTGTTGCAGACTCTGCGTGACTACACGCATGCGAAGAACAGTGTCTGGGGAATTACCGCGCGTAACCGTGAGCAGAATTTCGCATTGAATCTGCTAATGAATCCGGAATGCGATTTCGTTACCCTTCTGGGACAGGCGGGTACCGGGAAAACTTTACTTGCGCTGGCCGCGGGCCTCGCCCAAGTATTGGAAACCAAGCTGTACAACGAAATCATCGTCACGCGTGTCACCGTACCTGTCGGTGAAGACATCGGCTTCCTGCCCGGCACGGAAGAGGAAAAGATGTCCCCATGGATGGGCGCCTTCGATGACAACCTGGAAGTGCTTAATAAATCCGACACCGACGGTGGCGAATGGGGACGTGCGGCGACGCAGGACCTGATCCGCTCGCGAATCAAAATCAAGTCACTCAACTTCATGCGTGGCCGGACCTTCGTCAATAAGTTCCTGATCATTGACGAGGCGCAAAACCTGACGCCGAAACAGATCAAGACGCTTGTGACACGTGCAGGCCCTGGCACGAAGATCATCTGTCTCGGCAATATCGCGCAGATCGATACGCCATACCTGACAGAAGGTTCGAGCGGCCTGACTTACGTGGTCGATCGATTCAAGGGCTGGTCACATAGCGGCCATGTCACGCTGGCGCGCGGTGAGCGTTCGCGCCTGGCCGATCATGCCAGCGAGGTGCTTTGACGGACGAGTAACTGGCTTGAGCCGGTGAAACGAAAAAGCCTGCATTTCGATGCAGGCTTTTTTGTTGGTTGGCTCTCGTGGCTGTAGAGTATGTCTTAAAACAACTGTGTACCGATCCACCATGACACCGCTGCAATGAATGCCGATGCAGGAATGGTCAGCACCCATGCCCAGACGATATTACCTGCGACGCCCCACCGCACCGCCGACATTTTCCTGGATGAACCGACGCCGACAATTGCACCCGTGATCGTATGGGTTGTCGATACCGGAATACCCAACCCGGTGGCGAGGAACAAGGTAATCGCACCACCTGTCTCTGCACAAAAACCACCAACCGGCTTGAGTTTCGTGATCTTTTGTCCCATCGTCTTCACGATTCGCCAGCCTCCGAACAATGTGCCGAGCCCGATAGCCGCGTAGCAACTGATAATCACCCACCAAGGCAGCGCCGAGTCCGCGGTGCTATATCCGGCGGCAATCAACAGCATCCAGATGATGCCCATGGTCTTCTGCGCATCGTTACCGCCATGGCCGAGGCTGTACATCGACGCCGACACCAGCTGCATGCGGCGAAACCATTTGTCCACCTTGCGCGGCGTGGACCGGACAAAAATCCATGACACCAGCACCATCATTATCGAGCCGAAGATAAAGCCGAGAAGCGGCGACAGCACGATGAAGGAAATGGTTTTGAGCAAGCCCGACGCAATCAAAGCACCGGTGCCTGCCTTCGCGACAGCGGCGCCGACCAAACCGCCGATCAATGCGTGGGACGACGACGAAGGAATACCGTAGTACCACGTGACCACGTTCCAGAAAATTGCGCCGACCAGCGCGCCGAACACGACATAGTGATCGACGAAAGCCGGATCGACGGTTCCCTTTCCGACTGTCGTTGCCACCTTGAGCTGGAAAAAGAAAATGGCGATTACGTTGAAGAATGCCGCCATCGCCACTGCCGTCTGGGGCTTGAGAACACCGGTGGAAACGACGGTTGCAATTGCGTTGGCCGCGTCATGAAAACCGTTCATGAAGTCGAATATCAGGGCCAATGCGATCAGAAAGCCAAGCGTGTAGATACTGATCTCGAGGGTGTTCATGAGTAATGTCTTATTCTGATTTGAGTCTTACAAATTCACAATGTGCGGACCTCCCGGCCAATAACCTCCATTGATATCACTGTCAATGGCCGCTCCGCATCACGTCTGCGCTACCTGTTCAGACACATCACGCATTTTCCACGATGATGCCTTCAATAATGTTGGCAACGTCCTCGCAACGATCGGTCACGGTCTCGAGAATTTCGTAAATCGCTTTCAGCTTGATCAGGTTGCGCACGTCCGGTTCGTCCCGGAACAGTTTCGACATGGCTGCACGCATCACATGGTCGGCATCCGATTCCAGGCGATCGATCTCCTCGCAGATGAGCAGGATCTGGCTGGAGTTGTCCATATTGCTCAGAAGCGAGACCGCGGCTTTTACCTTCTCAGTACATCCAAGGCAGAGCTCCGCCAGCCGCTTGGCTTCAGGCGTGATTGCCTTGATGTCATATAGGGAAATAGTCTGGGCGGCATCTTCAAGCAAGTCCAGGATGTCATCCATGCGCGTGATCAACTGGTGGATGTCGTCACGGTCCAACGGCGTGATGAATGTCTTGTGCAACATGTCCAGCGTGGTGTGGGTCACCTTGTCCGCCTGTTTTTCGATGCCCTCGATTGCATGCACTCGATTTTCCAGGTCGTCGAAGTTTGTCATCAATGCGACCATTTCCTTGGCCCCTTTGACGCAAAGGTCGGCGTGCTGAACAAACAGGTCAAAAAATTTGCCCTCGGTGGGCATTAAACGTCCAAACATGGAAGCACTCTCTTAGTTGATATATGTCTTTAATCCGCGACTGTTCTCCGCTCAGGCATCCATTGTCGGAAGCCGGACTAACGATCGCTATTCGCCGCCGAAAATTGCCTGGCCGCCGGTGTAATTATCGAATTTCGTGTATTGGCCGAGGAATGTCAGGCGCACAGTGCCGATCGGGCCGTTACGCTGCTTACCGATAATGATTTCGGCTGTGCCTTTGTCCTGCGAATCCGGGTTGTAGACTTCGTCCCGGTAAATAAACAGAATCACGTCGGCATCTTGCTCGATAGCGCCCGACTCCCGCAAATCCGACATCACCGGACGCTTGTTGGGCCGCTGTTCAAGGGAGCGGTTCAGCTGTGACAATGCGATAACCGGGCAATGAAGTTCTTTCGCCAAGCCCTTCAGGTTTCGTGAAATTTCCGAAATTTCGGTCGCACGGTTTTCACCAGCGGAATTGGCGGACATCAGCTGCAGGTAGTCAATGATGATCAGGCCGAGCTTGCCGCACTGGCGTGACAGTCGTCGCGAGCGCGCGCGCAATTCGATCGAGCTCAGAGCCGGGGTCTCGTCGATATACAACTGGGCATCGTTCATCTTCTGAATCGCATGCGTCAGCCGCGGCCAGTCTTCATCAACCAATCGCCCGGTCCGCAACCGGTGCTGATCGAGACGCCCCACCGAGCCGAGCATGCGCATGGCCAACTGAGTGCCGCCCATCTCCATGGAGAACACGGCGACCGGCAAACCACTTTCGATGGCGACATTCTCGCCAATGTTGATGGAGAAGGCCGTCTTACCCATCGACGGACGACCGGCAACGATGACCAGGTCACCCGGCTGAAGCCCGGAGGTCATGCGATCCAGATCGGCGAATCCGGTCGGCACGCCGGTGATTTCGTTCTGATTGTCGCGGTTGTAAAGCTCGTCGATGCGTTCGACTACCTGCGTCAACAGCGGCTGGATTTCCTGGAAACCCTGGGCACCTCGTGCCCCCTCTTCCGCGATGGCAAATATCTTTGATTCCGCTTCATCCAGCAACTGTTTGACTTCCTTGCCTTGCGGGTTGAAAGCCTGTCCGGAAATTTCATCCGAAACCGTGATCAGCTTGCGTAGAACGCCGCGGTCACGAACGATCTCAGCATAGCGACGGATGTTGGCTGCGGATGGCGTATTTTGCGCTAGCGCGTTCAGATACGATAAACCGCCGACTTCTTCTGCCTTGCCCGAACTGGCAAGTGCCTCAAACACGGTGATAACGTCCGCCGGCTTGGTATTGTTGATTAGTTTGACGATGTGTTGAAAAATAATACGGTGATCGTATCGGTAAAAATCGTCATCGCGCACAAAGTCGGCGATGCGGTCCCACGCGGCGTTATCCAGCAGCAGCCCACCGAGAACGGACTGTTCTGCCTCGATGGAATGCGGCGGTACACGAAGGGATTCAAGTTGCGGATCGGCGCGGTTGTTCATGGCGCGAATTATACCTGCTCGCCCTACTGCCAAGAGTTGGAAGGGGCGGAATATTGAAGAGTTTTTCTGACCTGCAACATTGGAAATATTTTGCAGAAGGTCAACAAAAAAGCCGGGAAATCCCGGCTTCTTTGCATTTGCTACTGAACTGCAAGTGATTAAGCCTGCTCGCCAACCACCGAGATCGTAACGTCAACAACCACATCCGTGTGAAGAGCAACTGACACGCCATGATCGCCCACAACCTTCAATGGGCCCTGCGGCATACGGATCTGCGCCTTCTCAACCGGGAAGCCTTGCTTAGTCAGCGCTTCAGCGATGTCGTAGTTGGTTACTGAGCCGAACAAACGCCCGTCAACGCCGGCCTTTTGTGAAACTTTGACCGACAGGCCGTTCAGCTTTTCGCCTTGAGCTTGCGCAGCTGCAAGTTTCTCGCCTGCGACTTTTTCGAGATCGGCGCGCTTTGCCTCGAATTCCGCAACTGCAGCCGCCGTCGCACGGCGGGCCATACGCTTAGGAATAAGAAAGTTGCGGGCGTAACCGTCCTTGACACGGACCACTTCACCGAGATTGCCGAGATTAACGACTTTTTCCAACAGAATGACTTGCATGTTTTTCTCCTAATTCAAGCCGTTAATTACGCGTTGTGCAGATCGGTGTACGGCAGCAGCGCAAGGTAGCGAGCGCGCTTGATGGCCGTATCGACTTGACGCTGATAATGCGCCTTGGTGCCTGTCAGGCGTGCCGGCATGATCTTGCCGTTTTCCTGAACGAAGTCCTTCAGCGTATCAACGTCCTTGTAATCCACTTGTTCCACGTGCGCTGCGGTGAAACGGCAGAATTTTTTGCGCTTGAACAGCGGGTTTTGCTGCTGGCGCTTTTGCTTGAGCTTGCTTTTATCGAATTTTTTACCGAATGCCATGATTGGCTCCTGTATCTAGTGATCTATGTGATTGCCTCGAAATCGGCAATATGGAATACGAGACTTTTGCTGTTGCGGTTTTTGCGTGCAAGGAAGCCGGTGAACCGAAAAGGTTTGCCTAGTTCCGCCTGGTTGAACCGTCCGGAGATTTCGCCTGCTGCCAGCGCAGAAATCTCAAACGTCACCGAGCGGGGTACACCCGCTTCAACCTGTTCCGAATCGTGCAGCAGTTTTGCCGACACGATCGGGATGCCTGCCGGGGTGTAGCGCAATACATCGCGCTCGGCAATAGTGGCAACCAGGCAAAGCTGATTCACGCTCCCCAAACCGCAATACGCCGCGAATTAAGCAGCCGGCGCCTCGGCTCGCTGAGTCTTGACAGCATCTTCCTTCTGCACGGCCTTCATCATCGGCGAAGGTGCAGTTTCGGCCTTCTTCATCTTGACTGTCAGATGACGCAGAACGGCGTCATTGAACTTGAATCCGGTTTCGATTTCAGCCAGCGTTTCGCTGTCGCATTCGATATTGAGGCAAACATAGTGGGCCTTGGCCAGCTTCTGGATCATGTAAGCCATCTGGCGACGGCCCCAGTCTTCAACGCGATGCACTTTGCCGCCGCGTGTGGTCACAATACCTTTGTAGCGCTCGATCATTGCGGGCACTTGCTCGCTTTGATCAGGATGCACGATAAATACGATTTCATAATGACGCATGTAATCTCCTTAGGACAGATTGAATAATCGCCCACCCCGGCGTCAAGACGAGTGTGGGAAGAGGAAAGCCGGCGATGATAACCTGAAATCCGGTAAATTTCAATGCATTCAATGCCTTATATAACGCAAACGCTCCGATTCTCAATGAAATTGCGAAGTTGCTTGCAAAGCGGTGTGTACTGTATAAAAATACAGGCTGTCATTACAAACAGCGCTTCCAGGAAGCCAATACGGCCATGCTTAAACTTACTGCACGCCAAGAACAGATCTTGAATCTCATCAGGGAAGCCATCGACAATACCGGTTTCCCACCTACCCGTGCCGAGATTGCCGCTGAACTCGGCTTTCGTTCTGCCAATGCCGCTGAAGAACATTTGCAGGCGTTGGCGCGCAAAGGGGCAATCGAAATTTCACCCGGCACTTCGCGCGGAATCCGCCTGCTCGACATGGCGACAGGCGAGGCACCAAAGCGCGGCGGCCAGCAGATGTCCCTTCCCCATGCTTCACTGATGCAACTGAGTTTGCCGCTAATCGGCCGGGTGGCTGCAGGATCTCCGATCCTGGCACAAGAGCATGTCGAAGCAACATATGCAGTGGATCCTTCACTATTCCCTGCCAAGCCGGATTACTTGCTCAAGGTACGCGGCCTGTCGATGCGCGATATCGGAATCATGGACGGTGACCTGCTGGCGGTCAAAAAGGCGGATTCCGCCAAGAATGGCCAGATCGTCGTCGCACGACTCGGGGATGAGGTCACGGTGAAGCGCTACAAGAAAACCGGATCGCTGATCGAGTTGCTGCCTGAAAATCCTGACTTCAAGCCAATTCGGGTTGCATCCGGTCAAGAAGATTTTGCTCTCGAAGGCCTTGCGGTTGGTTTGTTACGAGCTTGGGGCTAATGGCTTTTACAATCGCCTTACCGCGGCCGCGTTCGCAAAATCTGTGTAGCGATGCCGCGGATGATGTTGACTTCTTCCGTTTCCAGCTGCGTTCTCGAAAATAGACGCTTCAGCCTCGGCATCAGTTTTTTCGGATTATCCGGATCCAGGAAATCGATCGCAATGAGTGCCTCTTCAAGGTGTGCATACATTCCATCTATTTGCGCAATGTTGGCCGCTTGACCATGAAAGCCAATAGGTGAGGACGCTAAAACAGGATACCCGCCGGTATCAGTTCCGATATCAGCCATGCTGCATTCATACGCCAGCACCTGCACCGCCTGAGCAAGATTCAATGAGGAATATGCCGGATTCGCCGGAATGTTGATCAAAGCATTGCATTTTTCAACAACGCCATTCGGCAATCCGTAGCGCTCATTGCCAAACACGAGGGCGGCCTGCAATCCTGATTCGACAGTTAATTGACTGGCAAGCATGCGCGGCGTCAGAACTGGCGGCGAGAATTCACGCAGCCTGGCGCTCAAGGCCGCCGCAAAATTGCACCCGTCCAACGCCTCTTCGATCGACCCGACAACCTTCGCGGCGCTCAGCACATCCGACGCGCCACTTGCAAATGCGATGGCCTCCTCGTGTTCCGCAACATCGGCGAAGCGCGGATTGACCAATACGAGGCGGGAAAACCCCATTGTCTTTATCGCCCGGGCAGCGGCGCCGACATTGCCTGGGTGACTGGTTTCAACCAGCACGAAGCGCAGCCGGTCGGACAGATCGGTACTAGTTTGAGTCAGGTTCATTTAAAATAGCGTTATCTGCGGTCGGGGGCACACGCCTTCGTTGCCGCTTCGCTCATTAATCGATATATGCGGTTCCGTGCGGCAGAAGGCTACGGTGCCGCCATTTTAACGGAACCTCTATGCATCCCATGCTCAATACGGCGGTCAAGGCAGCCCGCCGTGCCGCTTCGATCATCAATCGCGCCTCCTTCGACATAGACCGTATCAAGGTGACCCAGAAAGGGCACAATGATTTCGTGACGGAAGTGGACCAAGCGGCAGAGCAGGCGATCATCGACGTCCTCAAAACAGCCTATCCGGATCATGCGATCCTTGCCGAAGAAACCGGCGCATCGAGCAATCTCCATGATGAAAACGACAATGTCTGGATTATCGATCCGCTTGACGGCACTACGAATTTCATCCACGGCTTCCCGCAATACTGCGTATCGATTGCGCTTCAGCAGCGCGGCATCATTACACAGGCAGTGATCTTCGATCCGACCCGCAACGACCTGTTCACGGCAACAAAGGGCAGCGGCGCCTATCTCAATGAGAAGCGCATTCGCGTCAGTCGCCGCGACAAGATGGCGGATGCATTGCTTGGTACCGGATTTCCATTCCGGAATGGTGACGGATTGGAGGAGTACATCAAGATGTTTCGGATCATGACGGAGAAGTGCGCGGGCCTGCGCCGTCCTGGGGCTGCTGCCCTGGATCTTGCCTACGTCGCGGCAGGCAGGCTCGATGGATTCTTCGAGCGCGGCCTTCAGCCTTGGGACATGGCGGCGGGTTCCCTGCTCGTCACCGAAGCCGGCGGCATCGTCGGAACATTCGCCGGAGAATCCGACTACCTTTACAAGAACGAAGTGATTGCAGCGACACCCAAGGTGTTCGCGCAAATGGTGAATGTTTTGTCTCAATTCAAGAAGTAAACTGCCCGCTTCACAACTGCCCGGCTTGCCGCGTCCATCCCACGAAGCGGCGGAGACCGGGCGCTGTTATACTTCGCGCACGCGGCATTGCAAACCAGTCCCCTGCCGCTGTCTATCCGACCTTCCGCATCCTAACCCGTTTGCCTGCGACTGGCGCCTCTAGTGGCGACAGGCCGATACTTCCTGATTGAGTTTTCATGTCTTTTACCCAGCTCGGCTTGTCCGACGATATCGTTCGCGCTGTCAGCGAACAAGGCTATACCATTCCCACACCAATTCAGACCCAGGCCATTCCTGCCGTTCTGGCGGGCGGCGATCTGCTCGCCGGCGCACAGACCGGAACCGGCAAGACCGCAGGATTTACCCTGCCCATCCTGCAGCGCCTGGCAGCGAAATCCATCAACCCGGCAGCGGCCCGCCGTCCGATACGTGCATTAATCCTTACGCCGACACGCGAGCTTGCCGCGCAAGTCGAAGAAAGCGTGCGTGTTTATGGCAAGTATCTGAAATTGAACTCCGCCGTGATATTCGGCGGTGTCGGCATCAATCCTCAAATAACGCTGCTGAAACGCGGCGTCGATATTCTTGTGGCGACACCGGGCCGTTTGCTGGACCACATGCAGCAAGGCACCGTGGACCTGTCGCAGATCGAGATCCTTGTTCTCGATGAAGCTGATCGCATGCTCGACATGGGATTTATCCGCGACATCAAAAAAGTGCTCGCCGCCCTGCCGAAGCAGCGCCAGAATCTGCTGTTTTCCGCGACGTTTTCAGACGAGATCAAGGCCCTTGCCGATGGTTTGCTGAATGCGCCGGCAATGATTGAAGTGGCGCGCCGCAATTCAACGGTTGAAGTGATTGCACAAAAGGTGCACCCGGTGGACCGCAACCGCAAGCATCCACTGCTCAGTCACCTGATCAAGACGCAGCAATGGTCACAAGTACTGGTATTCACCCGCACCAAGCACGGCGCGAACAAACTGGTGGAGCAACTCGGCAAGGAAAGCATTTCGGCGCTGGCCATCCATGGCAACAAAAGCCAGGCCGCCCGTACGCGCGCATTGTCGGAATTCAAGGATGGCAGTCTGCAGGTGCTGGTCGCTACCGACATTGCCGCACGAGGGATCGATATCGATCAGTTGCCCCACGTGGTCAACTACGATCTGCCGAACGTGCCTGAAGATTATGTGCACCGGATCGGCCGTACCGGCCGTGCAGGAGCGACCGGCGAAGCGGTATCGTTGGTCTGCGTCGATGAACATGGATTGCTGAAGGATATCGAGAAGCTGATCAAGCGAACACTGCCGCAGGAAGTCGTGGCCGGATTCGAGCCGGATCCGAATGCAACACCGCAACCGATACAACTGCGTAGCGGCAACGGTGGCGGCGGAAGACGGCCGCAGCAGCAGAAAGCGCCGGCAAATTCATCCCGCAACGGCCATGGCGGCGCAAAGCCGGCCGGCCCGTCAAAGACCGGCGCCAGTAACCGGCCGGGTGGTAAAACCGCGCCGCCCCATCGATCCGGCGGGCGCGGGCGCTAACAGCCCGGCAGTCGCAGGCGCAACAGGGAACGCGGAAGTGGTCCTTCGCGCCTGGGGCCAATGAAATGAACTCCTGCCGCCATAGTGCGTGCAGAAGTTCATTGTTCCCTCTTCCTTGAATTCCAGCCTACCGCCCCACCATCGCAGAGGGACATGTGCTCCATGAATGACTGCGCCGGTTAAAATGGCAGATTATTCAATACGCCTTCAAAAGGGTTGGAATGGCTTCAAAACCAGTTCTCTTGCCGGATCAAACCGATACTGCCGGTGATGCTCAGCCGCGCTATCAGGAGCCAATCGAGAAGCACACGCCGATGATGCAGCAGTACTTGCGCATCAAGGCCGATCACCCATCCACGCTGCTGTTTTATCGCATGGGCGATTTTTATGAATTGTTTTTCGACGACGCCGAGAAAGCGGCACGACTGCTCGGCATTACACTGACGCAGCGAGGCGCATCCAACGGTTCTCCCATCAAGATGGCAGGCGTACCGTTTCATTCGGCCGAACAATATCTCGCGAAGCTGGTTCGGTACGGCGAGTCGGTAGCGATCTGCGAACAAATCGGCGATCCGGCGACCAGCAAGGGGCCGGTAGAACGAAAAGTGATTCGGGTAATCACCCCGGGCACTTTGACCGATGCCGACCTGTTGCCGGAAAAATCGGAACGGCCTTTGCTGGCGATTTACCCGGTGTCCAACCGAAAGGCAATGACTCTCGGCCTCGCCTGGCTATCGATGGCCAGCGGCGCGCTCAAGCTGATGGAAATTTCCGGCGATGCCAGGTCGGTGGATGATCGTGTCAAGCAGGAACTGGAGCGCATCGCACCGGCGGAAGTACTGATTGCCGATGATGCCCAAGCCATGGAAAAGCATATCGTGACGGGTAAAGTGACAGCCGTTCCAGGCTGGCACTTCGATATGCGCAGCGGCGAGACGGCGCTGTGCGAACAGCTATCCGCCGCGAGCCTGTCCGGATTCGGCGCCGATCAGATGAGCGCCGCGATCGGCGCCGGTGGCGCCCTCCTCCGCTACGCGCAATCAACCCAGGGAAAAGGACTGCAGCATGTCCGAACCCTTTCCGTCGAATCCGAAAACGAATTCATTGGTCTCGATGCGGCGACCCGGCGCAACCTGGAACTGACCGAAACCATTCGCGGCCAGGACGGCTCCCAAACATCGCCAACCCTGTTTTCCCAGCTGGACCACTGCCGCACGGCCATGGGGTCCCGCTTGCTGCGGAATTGGCTGCATCATGCCCGCCGTGACCAAGCGATTGCCAAGGCGCGCCAGGCAGCGATCAATGCACTCATGCGCACGGATGCGTCCGCCAGTTTGTCGGCCACGCTGGCGCAGGTGCCGGACATTGAACGCATCACTACCCGCGTCGCCCTCCTTTCGGCCAGGCCACGCGACCTGGCAGGCCTGCGAGGCGGACTGCAGCAATTGCCGTCTCTGCGCGACTGCGTGGAAATCTGCAACAAGGATGCGGATGCTTCTTTGCTCGCAGCGTTGCAGCAGGCACTGGCGACGCCGCATGATTGCCTGGACCTGATTGAACGGGCGATTGCGCCGGAACCTGCGGCGATGGTGCGCGACGGTGGCGTGATTGCGCGGGGCTTCGATGCGGAGCTGGATGAGCTGCGCGGCCTGTCGGAAAACGCGGGACAGTTCCTGGTGGAGCTGGAAGGCCGGGAGCGCGCCAGGACGGGAATTGCGAACCTTCGGGTGGAATACAACAAGGTACACGGTTTCTACATCGAAGTGACCCATGGCCAGACAGCCAAGGTGCCGGACGACTATCGCCGGCGCCAGACGCTGAAAAATGCGGAGCGCTACATCACGCCCGAGCTGAAGGCGTTCGAGGACAAAGCCTTGTCGGCCCAGGAGCGCGCACTGACACGCGAAAAGTTTTTGTACGAAAAGCTCCTCAACGACCTCGCGCCGCATATCAGCATTCTGCAGGACATCGCCGCCGCGATGGCGCAACTCGATACGCTGGTTGCCCTCGCCGTCCACGCCATGCGCAATAACTGGTGTCCGCCCAGCCTGGTTTCCGAACCGGCACTCATCATCGAACAGGGTCGCCATCCGGTAGTTGAGAATCAGATCGAGCGTTTTATCGCAAATGATTGCAGGCTTGACCAGGAACGCAAGCTGCTGCTCATCACCGGACCAAACATGGGCGGCAAGTCGACTTATATGCGGCAGGTGGCATTGATCACTTTGCTGGCTTATGTCGGGAGTTTCGTGCCCGCCGCCAGCGCGACCATCGGGCCGATCGACCGTATCTTCACGCGCATCGGCGCAGCCGACGACCTTGCCGGCGGGCGATCAACCTTCATGGTCGAGATGACCGAATCCGCAGCCATCCTCAATGGCGCGACTTCGCAATCCCTCGTGCTGATGGATGAAGTCGGGCGCGGCACGTCCACTTTCGACGGCCTTGCATTGGCGTGGGCGATTGCCCGGCACCTGATAGAAAACACCCGCAGCTATACACTTTTCGCGACCCACTATTTCGAGCTGACGCAACTTCCGGAAACGCATCCGACCGCCGCCAATGTGCACCTGTCCGCGGTGGAGCACAGGGACAAGATCGTGTTCCTGCACGCGGTGCAGCCGGGCCCGGCATCGCAGAGCTACGGTCTGCAAGTGGCCCAGCTTGCCGGCGTGCCGCAATCGGTCATTCGGGCCGCTCGCAAGCATCTTGCCGCGCTCGAAGCGCAATCGGTACAGGCCACGCCGCAGTTCGACCTGTTTGCCAGCAGCATGCAGTCGACCGAGCCGGCGGATGACGAACCAGCGACGCAGGATGGTGTCTCGGAACTGGCACAAGCCTTGTCGGACATCGATCCTGATGCCCTGTCGCCAAGGGAAGCGCTGGACGCACTCTATCGCCTCAAGAGCCTCGCCAAAAATCAATAAGATGAAAGCGCACTTCTTGTTCGGGCTTTTTGCATGCAGCGTATCCCTGTGGATCGGTCCGGCCGCTGCAACGGACACATTTAGCTTCGGCGTTGTTGCGCATCCCGATCGGACGATGACGGAGGAAACCGATTTGCGGGAGGCGATCAGCGAATCCGATGCCGACAATCTCGCATTCGTAGTCGCGAATGGCATCAAGGCATCGGAAGAGCCCTGCAGCGACGAACTGTATCAGCGACGCAAAGCGCTTTTGGACAGCGCCAAGAATGGCGTGATCGTATCGCTCGCAGGGAGTGATTGGACAGGCTGCAGGCATGCAAATGGCCGGTCAGCTGCCATAGGCAGGCTGAACCGGCTGAGGGAATTATTCTTCACTGATGAATTTTCGCTCGGCGGCTCGCGCCTTCCGCTGGTTCGTCAGTCAGCAACGGCGAAATTCCGCAACTATGGAGAAAATGCACGCTGGGAAGTGAATGGAATCCTGTTCGCCACGGTGAATGCACCCGAAAACAATAACCACTTTTTGCTTGATGCAGGGCGCAATAGTGAATTCGAGGATCGCGTCGTTGCAAATCGCGAGTGGCTGCATAGGGTATTTACCTATGCCTCGCTTCGGAAAATGGATGGCGTGGTGCTATTCAGCAGCGGAAATCCGTTCGCGCCAGTCAATCGCGGGCCGGCTAAACACGATGGCTTTGCGGAATTGCGCAAGCAAATCCTTACGCACAGCACCAGATTTCAGGGAAAGACACTGCTCATTCACGGCCACAGTGGCGTGCCCAAAAAAATCAAGCCGAGCATTCGGTGGCGCGGCGATCTCGGGGTGCTGGAAGCCGGGGTGCCATGGACCAAAGTGAATGTCGATCCGACAGAGGCAGCGCTTTTCATCGTCAGCAAATCAACCAGCCGAATGAAATCCGCCATGCCTGCAGGCCAATAGCAGAAGCGGCGGTAGGCCGCTTCCATTCCGCAGGTTTTAATGAATCGGACGGCTGCGATAGTGGTCGCTGCTTTCGTCGTCCTGGCTATCATGATGATGGCCGTGCGCGCCATGCACATGCTCATGCGCGATTTCTTCGTCACTTGCGGCACGCACTTCCGCCACATTCAAATCAAAGCGCAGTGCCATGCCGGCAAGCGGATGATTGCCATCCAACACCACCTTGTCGTCCGCAATATCCGTCACAGTAAAGATCAGAGAACCTTCGGCAGAATCGGCGCCGTCGGGCGTACCCTCGAATTGCATGCCGACTTCGAGCGGTTCCGGAAGGCGATTGCGCGGTTCGATCTTGACAAGCGAAGCGTCGTATTCGCCAAACGCATCGTCCGGCTCGACCTGAATGGTGGTTTCGTAGCCTACGTCCTTGCCCTCCAGCGCTTCCTCGATCTTGGGCAGCGTGTTTTCGTATCCGCCGTGCAGATAGACCATCGGCTCGCGGCTCTCCTCAATCAGATTGCCTTGCGCATCTGAGAGTTTGTAGTGGAGCGTCACTACGGTGTTCTTGGCAATCTTCATATTGATTCCTTTCCATGGTATTCGAAAGATTATACCTTTTGATACGACGAGCATTCGTCGGTGCCTGGCACGGTGAACGTTGTACCGGCCGGCCTATATAATGCGCACATGAAAAAAAGCACACTACTCGGCGGCCTGTCTCCGCAGCGATTCCTGCAGGATTATTGGCAAAAGAAACCGCTCTTGATTCGTCAGGCCTTCCCCGCATTTGAACCGTTGATCGAGCGCGACGCATTATTTAACCTGGCATCGGAAGACGACGTCGAATCACGGCTGATTTCGATTGTCGACAATCAATGGCATTTGCAGAACGGTCCCTTTGATCGCTTGCCTAAACTGAAGCAGAAGGCGTGGACACTTCTCGTTCAAGGCGTCAATCTTCATTCAGAGTCGGCAAACGCCTTGCTGAACCAGTTCCGCTTTATTCCCGACGCGCGGCTGGACGACTTGATGATCAGCTATGCAACCGACAACGGCGGCGTTGGCCCTCATTTCGACTCGTACGACGTATTTTTGTTGCAAGCCCATGGCAAGCGGCAATGGAAAATCAGCGCCCAGGATGACCTTTCCTTGATCAACGACCTACCGCTGAAGATATTGAAAAATTTCCAGCCTGAACAGGAATTCATTCTTGAACCGGGGGACATGCTGTATTTGCCGCCGCAATATGCGCACGACGGCGTTGCGATTGGTGAATGCATGACCTATTCGATCGGGTTCAGGGCTCCGTCCTACCAGGAACTTGGCGAAGCATTCCTGCAGTTCATGGCGGATTCCATTGACCTGCCGGGTCGCTATACGGACCCGGACCTCAAGGCAACAAATCGTCCTGCCGAAATTAGCAACCTTATGTTTGACAAGGTCGCTGCCGAACTTGCGAAGGTTGAATTTACGGATGATGACGTTCGCATTTTCCTTGGCGAATATTTATCGGAGCCGAAAGCGAATGTATTTTTCGATCCACCATCCCAACCGATGTCACTCGCGGCATTCAAGAAAGTGGCGAGCAAAAACGGTGTAGTGCTGTCGCGGAAAACCCGCATGCTTTACCGTGGCAAATTCGTTTTCATCAATGGAGAGTCACTCGTTACCGATAAAAACGACAAGACGCTGCTTGCTGCGCTTGCCGACGAACGTCGGCTGAACGGCCCCGCAATTCGTGCCTTATCGCCTGATGCGATTGAAACCCTGCATGCCTGGCATGAAGATGGATGGATATTGGTCGGATAAACCCGTCCAAAGACAACAGCGTTACAAACCCTTACCAAAACGCAACCGCCGCCTGTCTTGCAGGAAAAAAACTCGCTATAATTGCGAGTTGGGAAGTTTTCAATCTACCGCAATGCAGCATTACCGCCGGGTAAGTTATTGAAACACCCCATAGAGCGATAATTACCGGTAATTATTCATCGCAATATTTTTTATAAAAAATCTCTGAAGGAAAATCATGAAAAAGACTCTGTTGATCGCATCCCTGATGGCTGCTGTTGCACTGGCCGCTTGCAGCAAGAAAGAAGAAGCTGCTGCTCCTGCTCCTGCTGAAGCACCTGCTGCTGCCGCACCGGCACCTGCAGCTCCTGCTGCCGAAGCACCTGCCGCTGCTGCCCCTGCAGCGCCTGCCGCTGACGCTGCTGCCCCTGCCGCAGCCGCTCCTGCAGCACCTGCTGCCGATACCACAGCAGCCGCTCCTGCAGCAGCCGCTCCGGCACCAGCAGCAACTGACACAACGACATCCAAGTAATTTCGGATATCGGAATCAAAAAGCCGACCTTTTGGTCGGCTTTTTTTTGGCGCTCCCGTTTCTGAATTCCACATCACGCCTGGCCGGAAAGCTCGATCCAATCGAATCCCTCTTCCTGGCATGCGATCCGCACCTCCACCGGTGCTCCCATAGGGTTGGTTTCAAGCCCACTGCAAAGTGCCTGTTGCGCGAGCGCTGGCGTATTATTCTGCTGGCTAAGGTGCGCGCCGACGACTATCCTCAAACGCGAGATGTCGAGCCCTGCGAGGATCTCCGCGGCAGTCTCGTTCGACAAATGGCCGTAGCTGCCTCCGATGCGTTGCTTGAGCGACCAAGGATAGCTGGAATTGGCAAGCATGGCCTTGTCGTGGTTGCATTCAAGCATTAGTGCATCACACCCGCTTAACGCATTGATCAGGTGCGGCGTCGATTGGCCGGCATCAGTCAGCACCCCGAGGCGAAACCGGTCATCATTGAGGACGTACTGGACCGGCTCGCGGGCATCGTGCGGCACCGTATAAGGAACGATTTCGAGGCTGCCGATTGCCAGTCGCTCTCCATCGCGGCAAAACCGCACATCGACCCCGTCACTATCTTTTTTCACAGCCTGATATGTGCCGTAGGTGAGCCACACAGGCACATGATGGCGGCGCGCGAACTTGAATACGCCGCCGACATGATCCTGGTGCTCGTGCGTGACAAGAATGCCGGCAAGATCGCCAGGCACCATGCCTCGCTTCGCCAGTCGTCGTTCGGTCTCGCGAATCGCGAAACCGCAGTCGAGCATGACGGTGGTGCGGGAAGACTGGGATAAAGCGGAGATAAGCAGCGAATTGCCTTCGCTGCCGCTCCCTAGACTGGCAAATTTCAAAGAGAACTTACTTTAATTGCTCATTCAACAGGGACAGAATGCGGTTCGCGGTCTGGGAGGATTCCGGACGACCTTCGTTATTGAGCACAGCAACCTGTGTCACCGCGCCATTGCCCTTTACCGCAACCTGATAGCGCTGCGCCGCTTTGGCCTTATCGTCGCCCCCGAAGGAGAACAACTTGGAGAAGAAGCCTTTTTCGGCGGCCCGGCTTGTCGCGTCATCTGCCTGATCGACATATCGGACGAAATACAAGCCCTGGGTACGGTCGCGGTCCTCGACCGTAAATCCTACTCGGTCAAGCGCCAACCCGACGCGGCGCCATGCACGGTCAAAACCTTCATCGACTTCGACGTAACCGGTGCCACTACCGTTCACCAGTTTGGCGCGTGCCGGCTGGGCTCCAGCATTGGCGACTACCGCTTTGGCTCGCGTGCTGTCCGTCCCAAGCCGCGCCATCAGGCGGGCCAGGAATTCGGCCTCGAGTTCGGGATCGGCCGGGCGTGGCGTCCACATCGTCGACTCCTTCTCCTGCCCGACAAGCACCTCTTGCGCACCGCGATGGCTGATGTAG
>NZ_DAIUCO010000083.1:0-18766 GCF_036846085.1 Noviherbaspirillum sp.
CTCACCGTTAAATCGTCTTGTTTAACAGCAGCAGAGAAACGAGATTATGAAGCATCCTTCTCTTCGCGTCAAGTACTTTTTACTTTAACTTGATCGCCTAACCTCTTCTTTTTGCTGGACTTTTTGCAAATTCAGCGTCGTTGCCGCCATATGCATCTGAAGCAGCAAAGAGGCGAGATTATGACGACTTTCCTAAAGCACGTCAACAACCTCTTTTCTTCCACCGAAACATTTCAACCATTCTTGAAGTTGGGAGGGCGCTTTTCGAGAAATGCCGCCATGCCTTCCTTTTGATCCTCTGTTGCGAATGTCGCGTGGAAAAGCCGGCGCTCAAAATGGATACCTTCAGCCAAGGTCGTTTCGTACGCTCGAGTGATCGACTCTTTGATCATCATTGTTACCGGAAGCGACATTGCGGATATGATCGTTGCCGCTTCCAGTGCTTCGTCGAGCAATTTCGCAGCCGGAACGACGCGTGAAACCAATCCGCTTCGTTCGGCTTCAGCGGCGTCCATCATTCTTGCCGTAAGGCACATATCCATTGCTTTCGATTTCGAGATAGCCCTAGGCAACCTCTGTGTCCCGCCGGCTCCGGGCATCGTACCGATCTTGACTTCGGGTTGACCGAATTTCGCAGTATCGGCAGCGATGATGAAGTCGCACATCATTGCGAGTTCGCAACCGCCGCCGAGCGCATAGCCCGCTACTGCTGCGATGACAGGCTTTCGGACGCGACGGATATGTTCCCAGTTGCGGCCGATGTATTCGTCTTTGTACACCTTCATATAGCTGTAGTTCGCCATTGCTCGGATATCGGCACCGGCAGCAAATGCCTTCTCAGATCCGGTGATCACGATGCAGCCTATGTTTTCATCGGAATCAAATTGCAATAGCGCAGAACCCAGCTCGTCCATCATCTGGTCATTCAAGGCATTCAGCGCGTCCGGCCGGTTCAGCTTGATCAGTCCTACCTTGCCCGACGTTTCCACCAGGATATTTTGATAGTTCATTCTTATGCCTATAAGAGAGGAGTTTTAGATTGTAGCCTCAAGATCAAGGAGGCTTGAATGCATCAACGCGAGCAAATTACTTCACAGCTTTGCTTGCCGTCGCTGGCACGGGCAGATGCTTCGGCAAAAGAACCCACATTGCCCCGCGCTGTTTCATTTTGCCCGCCAGCTCTCCCGCTTCAGCGCCAAAGCCCCAAAAGAAATCTGCACGAATGGCTCCCTTGATCGCGCCGCCGGTATCCTGCGCCATCATCAAACGCTGCAATGGCACGTCCTTATTGGGGCGCGTCGTTGCCAGATATACCGGCACACCAAGCGGTATGAAATTGGTATCGATGGCAATCGACCGTTGCGGTGTTAATGGCACACCGAGCGATCCTTTTGGGCCCTTCGAATGGTCAAGCAGCTTTTCTTCCTTGAAAAAGACGTAGCTTGGATTCGCATTGAGCAATTCCTGGCGCCGCGACGGGTTCGCTGCAAACCACGCCTTGATGCTTTGAGCCGATGCCTGCTCAAGTGTCATTTCGCCTTTGTCGACGAGATAACGACCGATGGATTTGTAGGGATGCCCGTTTTGATCGGCATAAGCTATCCGCACAACCTCTTTGGTGTCCGCAAGTTGTACCCGACCGGACCCTTGGACCTGCAGAAAAAAAGCTTCGATCGGATCATCGACCCAGAGTAACTCTTTGCCTGCCAATGCATTGGCTTGCATCATCTCCGCGCGCGACGGATAAGGAACTACCTTGTTGCCGACCAGGCGACCTTTCAGTCGCATATTCTTCAGGTCCGGATAGACTGACGTCAGATCAACCGTCAGCAAGTCATCCGGCGCACGATGGAGCGGGGTTTGATAGATCCCGCCACGCTTGCGGGCTCCGCGTAACAGCGGCTCGTAGTAGCCGGTTACCAAACCGGCATCCGAACCATCGGCACTGCTCACTTTATACGGGGTAAAAAACGACTCGAAAAAGAGCCGTACGCCCTTTTCGCTGCGGACGTCGACATCGCGCGCAATACTGCAAGGTTCTTTCCACTCCGATTTCTTGACCAAGACCTCGCAGGATGCGAGAAAAGCCGGCCATGCCTCGCGAAGATCGTCTGCAGCCCATCCAGGCAAATCGCCGAACGACACTGGAGCAAGAACGTCCTTGGGTTTTTCAATAGGCGCGGGAGGTGGCGTGGTACGAACTGATGCCTGGGGCGCCTGGGAAACCTGTGGAGCGTGCTGCTGCGTAGGGTATGTCGTACAGGCGCAGATGCCCAGCACGACGGATGCGAGTAAACTAGTACGTTTGATTGACATCGAAGGTAATTACCATGTGGCTGTTGATGCTTGAGGCGGGAGTCGCATTATTCTTGTTGGTGTTTATCGTATGGTGGACGATGTTCTCAGGGCGAAAACCGGATTCGCCGCCACAGGAAAAACACCCGCCAAAGGATGATGCGCAGCCTTGAATCTAATGCAGGGTCCGCGGCAGGGTCAATATGAACTCGGGGATTTCGGCATCGAATTGCTGGCCGTCCTCGGCGACACAGAAGTATTTGCCTGCCATTGACCCGTCCGGGGTAGCCAACGAGGTGCCGCTGGTGTATTCGAATTGCTCCCCCGGTTGAAGCAGCGGCTGATGCCCGGTCACGCCGAGGCCTCGGACTTCTTCCACCCGGTTGTTGCCGTCGATAATTACCCAGTGCCGGGAAATGAGCTGTGCTGCAATCCGCCCGGTATTTTTTATGGTTACGGTGTAGGCAAAAACATAATTCGAGCGCTCCGGCTCGGATTGCTCCGCCAGGTATCGGGTTTTGACAGAAACGGTAAACTCATAGGCAGCCATGTATATTCCTGATGTTTCGTGCGGTCGATCGCGTTGAGGCAGTCATTCGACCCGAAATCCCGCAGAGGCGCAAGACTTTCAATGTATTCAAACGGGTAAAATACCCGTTCATTCTTTTTGCAATTTCCCATGTCCGACTATCGTATCGCTCCCAGCATCCTGTCAGCCGATTTTGCCCGTCTCGGTGAAGAAGTCCGCAATGTCGTCACGGCAGGCGCGGATATCATCCATTTCGACGTCATGGATAATCATTACGTCCCGAACCTGACCATCGGACCTTTGGTATGCGAAGCAATTCGCCCGCATGTGCAAGTACCGATCGATGTCCATCTGATGGTGAAACCGGTGGACCGGATCGTGCCGGACTTTGCCAAGGCCGGCGCCAACATTATTACCTTTCACCCGGAAGCCTCTGAACATATCGACCGCACCCTGCAACTGATTCGCGACAACGGCTGCAAGGCGGGGCTGGTGTTCAATCCCGGCACGCCGTTGCATTATCTGGATCACGTGATGGACAAGCTGGATATTGTTTTGATCATGTCGGTCAATCCCGGCTTCGGCGGGCAGTCCTTCATTCCGGAAGCATTGAAAAAAATCGCCGCAGTGAAGAAGCGTATCGACGAGTCCGGCTGCGACATCATGCTTGAGGTCGATGGCGGAATCAAGGTCGAGAATATTGCAGAGGCGGCCCGCGCCGGCGCCGACACGTTTGTGGCGGGATCGGCGATCTTCGGCAAGCCGGATTACAAGGCGGTGATCGACGCCATGCGCCAGCAGCTCGCGCAAGCATGAACGCGCCCGAGCATGTTGTTGTCTTGACCGGTATTCGCGCCGTCATCATCGATCTGGACGGCACCATGCTGCATACCGCTCCGGATTTTCAGGTTGCCGTGAACCGGATGCGGGCCGATCTCCATCTTGCGCCGCTGGACATTGAGACGATTACCGACTTTGTGGGCAAGGGAACGGAAAACCTGATCCGGCGTGTCCTTGGCGTTGATTTTGCGCCTGCCATCGCCGAAGAACGTTTTGCCCATGCACTCGATGCCTACATGCGCCATTACCTCGAAATCAATGGCGACTATTCGACGCTGTATCCTGATGTGCAGGCAGGCCTGGCAGCGTTGAACGCCAAGGGGCTGCGCCTGGCGTGCGTTACCAACAAACCCATCGCATTTGCTTTGCCGCTGCTGGAAAAAGCGGGGCTGCGCCACTATTTCGAGGTGGTCTACGGCGGTGATTCGCTACCCAGGAAAAAGCCCGACCCGTATCCATTCCTGCAGGTTTGCAAGGACTTCGATGTGCAGCCGCACCAGACCGTCGCGATCGGCGACTCGTCCAATGACGCACAGGCCGCACGTGCGGCCGGATGCAGGGTGCTTGCCGTGCCGTACGGGTATAACCATGGCCAATCTATACATGAAGTTGATTCGGATGGTATAGTTTCGACGCTGCTGGAAGCAGCCAACCTGATTTCCGCATAATCCTATCTTTATGTTTCTCGACAAAAAACGTGACCTGACATCGCCCGGCGCCTTTGAGGCCTGGCTGTGGCGACGCTGGCAATCCTGGGCTGAATAATCCCGATTGACCGCCGACCGCCATTGTCGGTTCGGCAACGTTTTTTGACTACCCCCTGCTATTGCTGCTCGTTCTACAATAGCGCCCGGAGAGAAACATGACTGAACTCGAATTCAAATCGCTGGCCACGCAAGGCTATAACCGTATTCCGCTGATCGCAGAAGCCTTCGCCGATCTCGAAACACCCCTGACGCTCTATTTGAAACTGGCGCAGACCCAGAATGCCGGCAAGAATACGTTCCTGCTTGAGTCCGTGGTTGGCGGCGAGCGTTTCGGGCGCTATTCATTCATTGGCCTGCCCGCCTCCACCCTTATGCGCAGCTTCGGCAGCCGTATCGAGGTGCTGAAGAACGGTGCGGTTGTCGAAACCGCCGAGGGCAATCCGCTTGAATTCATTGCGCAGTTCCAGTCCCGTTTCAAGGTGGCGCTTCGTCCCGGCATGCCGCGCTTTTGCGGCGGGCTGGCAGGATATTTCGGCTATGACGCAGTGCGCCACATCGAAAAGCGACTGGCACATACGGCGCCGAAAGACGATCTCGGGCTGCCGGATATCCAGTTGCTGGTGACCGAAGAACTCGCCGTCATCGATAATCTCTCCGGCAAACTTTATCTTATCGTCTATGCCGATCCTTCCCAGCCGGAAGCCTTCTCAAAGGCACGTCAGCGATTGAAGGATTTGCGCGCCATGCTGCGCCGGGCGGTGGATGCGCCGGTGACATCGGCATCGGTGCGCACTGACTCGATCCGCGAATTCGGCAAGGAAGCCTACCTGCAGGCAGTGGCACGCGCCAAGGAATACATCATGGCCGGCGACCTGATGCAGGTACAAATAGGCCAGCGCATCAAGAAGCCGTACGTCGATTCGCCGCTGTCCCTGTACCGGGCGCTACGGTCGCTCAATCCGTCGCCTTATATGTACTTCTACAATTTCGGCGACATGCAGATCGTCGGCGCGTCGCCGGAAATCCTGGTGCGCAATGAGACGCTGAGCGACGGCAACCGGAAGGTTACGATCCGTCCGCTCGCCGGAACCCGGCCGCGCGGCGCGACGCCGGAGCGGGATGCGGAACTGGCCAAGGAATTGCTGGCCGATCCCAAGGAAGTTGCCGAGCATGTGATGCTGATCGACCTGGCGCGCAACGACATCGGCCGCATCGCCGATACAGGCAGCGTCAAGGTGACTGACAAGCTGGTCATCGAGAAATACTCGCACGTGCAGCATATCGTCTCCAACGTGGAGGGCTTGCTGAAGCCTGGCCTGTCGAACCTGGATGTGCTGAAGGCGACCTTCCCCGCAGGGACGCTGTCGGGCGCACCGAAGGTGCGCGCCATGGAACTCATTGACGAACTGGAACCGACCAAGCGCGGCATCTACGGCGGCGCCTGCGGCTATCTGTCTTTCGGCGGCGAAATGGACCTGGCGATCGCCATCCGAACCGGCGTGATCAAGGATGGCATGCTGCATGTACAGGCAGCGGCCGGCATCGTTGCCGATTCGGTGCCGGAAATGGAATGGCAGGAGACCGAGAATAAGGCGCGCGCGGTATTGCGCGCCGCCGAGCAAGTGCAAGACGGCCTGGATGGGGAGCTCTGACATGCTGCTGATGATTGATAACTACGACTCCTTCACCTATAACCTGGTGCAGTATTTCGGCGAACTCGGCGAAGACGTGCGCACGTTTCGCAATGACGAAATCACGCTGGAACAAATCGAAGCGATGAAGCCGGACCGCATCTGCATTTCGCCCGGCCCTTGTACGCCGCATGAAGCGGGCGTGTCCGTGCCGGTGCTGCAATACTTCGCCGGAAAGACGCCGATCCTCGGCGTCTGCCTCGGTCATCAAAGCATCGGCGCCGCTTTCGGCGGCAAGGTGGTCCGCGCCAAGCAGGTCATGCATGGCAAAACATCGGTGATCGAACATACCGGCGCCGGCGTGTTCAAGCAGCTGCCCAGCCCCTACACCATCATCCGCTATCACTCGCTGGCGATCGAGCGCGAGTCGCTGCCGGATTGCCTCGAAGTGACGGCATGGACCGAAGACGGCGAGATCATGGGTGTGCGCCACAAGGAATTCAATGTGCAGGGAGTGCAATTCCATCCCGAATCGATCTTGTCGGAGCACGGCCACGCGTTACTGAAAAACTTCCTGGCCGGTTGAGCCTTCGTCTAACGGAAAACTTCTATGCCGATCACGCCACAACAAGCCCTCTTGCGCTGCATTGAACATCGGGAAATCTTTCACGATGAGATGCTGTCACTGTTCCGGAAGATCATGGGTGGCGAAATGTCGCCGGTCATGATCGCTGCGCTGACGATGGGCCTGCGCGTCAAGAAGGAAACGATCGGCGAGATCGCCGCTGCGGCGCAGGTCATGCGTGAGTTCGCCACCAAGGTGCCATTGGCCGATACCAGCAATCTGCTGGATATCGTCGGCACCGGCGGCGACGGCGCGCATACCTTCAATATTTCAACCGCCTCAATGTTTGTGGCTGCAGCGGCCGGTGCGCGCGTCGCCAAGCATGGGGGCCGCAGTGTTTCCTCGTCGTCCGGCAGTGCCGACGTGCTGGAAGCGCTGGGTGCGAATATCAACCTGAAGCCGGAGCATGTTGCCGAATCGATCGATCGAACCGGCATTGGCTTCATGTTCGCACCCAATCATCATGCGGCCATGAAACATGCCGCACCGGTGCGCAAGGAACTGGGTGTCCGCACGATATTCAACATCCTTGGACCGCTGACCAATCCGGCCGGCGCGCCGAATATCCTGATGGGTGTATTCCATCCGGACCTGGTCGGCATCCAGATCCGTGTGCTTCAACGCCTCGGTGCGAAGCACGCATTGGTGGTGTGGGGCCGGGACAATATGGATGAAGTGTCATTGGGCGCGGCAACCATGGTCGGCGAACTCATCAACGGCGAGGTCCGCGAGTACGAGATTCATCCGGAGGATTTCGGCCTGCAGATGGTTGCGAGCCGGAACTTGAAAGTTGCCGGGTCCGCCGAATCGAAGGAAAAGATCCTCGAAGCCCTGAACGATACGCCGGGGCCGGTGCGCGACATTGTCGTCCTGAATGCGGGCACGGCGTTGTATGCAGCAGGCATCGCAGCGACCATCGGCGACGGCTTGTTGAAAGCGCGCGCGGTGCTGGCTTCAGGAGCGGCGCGTTCAAAGCTTGAACAATTCGTGCAGGTCACCCAACAACTCGGCGCAACTGCCTGATCGATCATGTCAGACATTCTGAACAAAATACTCGACGTCAAAGCGGTAGAAGTCGCGGCGGCCAAGAAGCAACGTGACCTTGCAAGCCTGCGGCGGGACGTGGAAGCGGATAAGGAATTGCAGCAGAATCTGCGCGGATTCGAGGCAAGCCTGCGTGGCAGGATTGCAGCCGGCCAGGCAGGCGTGATCGCGGAGATCAAGAAGGCCTCGCCATCGAAAGGCATACTACGGCCAGATTTTCGGCCAGCTGATATTGCGGCGAGTTATGCGGACAATGGTGCGGCATGCCTTTCCGTGCTCACCGATGTGCAATTCTTCCAGGGTGCGCCGGCCTACCTGCAGCAAGCGCGTTCCGCCTGCTCCATCCCCGTGCTGCGCAAGGATTTCATCGTCGACCCATATCAGGTCTACGAGGCACGCTCCTGGGGTGCTGATTGCATTTTGCTGATCGTGTCGGCGTTGGACCATGGTCTGATGGCAGAACTCGAAGCCTGCGCGCATGCGCTGGGCATGGGTGTGCTGGTGGAAGTACATGATGCGGACGAGTTAACCGCAGCGCTGCGATTGAAAACAGCCATGCTTGGTATCAACAACCGCAACCTGCGTACATTTGAGACATCCCTGCAGACGACGCTTGATCTTTTGCCACGCATTCCCGACGAGAAGCTCGTCATCACCGAATCCGGCATCGCGACCACGGACGATGTAAAGCGGATGCGTGACGCCGATGTGCACGCATTCCTGGTCGGCGAAGCCTTCATGCGCCAGCCGGATCCCGGCGCAGAACTGCAGCGTTTGTTTTTCTAATTCACCGTCATTTGGCGCGGCATTCCTTAAGCAGTGTCGCTCGCCAGTCCGCGCGCCGCAAGACCGAGCGCCAGTGCACCAAAAATCATGGCCAGTGCTTTGCCGGACACCCGCGTCTCGAAGCCCGGCGTAAAACGCCTGGGAATCAAGTGGTAATCGGTAATGTACGCGCCGGCAGCAACGATCGCAGCGCCAATCAGCGGCTTGGCGACCGGCTTTGGCCATCGCACTCCTGCATTCGAGCCGGCGAACCACTTTTCATAGACAGCCGCCCACATGGTGGTCGCCGCATGATTCAGCAGGAATCCGGTGGCGGTGTACTTCATGGTCGCCGCATTCTGCAAGGCGGCCTGATCGCCCCAAATGATGTGGCTGGTTGCATTCAGGGGCGCGGCGTACGATCCATTTTGGCGCTTGCCAGCCATCGAAGCAGCCAGCGCGGTCGTAATACCCGCCACAGTCCCGGAAATCAGTGCACGTTGAACAAGACTATTGGTTTTTTGCATCATGGATTCCTTTTTGAAACCAACTCAATGGAGCTTTTTCAGCGCATCCGGCTTGTGCGCCGCTTCCGCACCGGTCTTATCGCTTGAGACGAGATATTGCGGATCGTCGGATGAGGCGTTGACATGATGCCCCTTGACGTCTGTCGGCTCCGTCAGCTTTCTCACTACAGTTCCAAGCACCATTCCCTGGGCCGATTTCCATTGCACCTTGTCGCCCTTCTTGAATGAATCACTCATTGATCTTTCCTTTACGGTCGATGGTAAAAGTAACAAAGCTTTGTATATGCTGCCCGCAAGGGCGGCAGCCGGCCTTTACCGAAGTATCGTAAAGGGCGTTATCGCAAAGAGCGTGCCACGAGACAGGGAAATATATGGACATGCGAAAGGAGGAGCATGCCGTAGAAAAGCCTGCACATTGCGTCGACCGTTGTGAGTCAACGGGCATTGTGCAGGGAAGAAACAAAAGACTTATTTCAGCCAGGCATCCCGTTTGCGAACGGCCGATGCCGGCTTGGCGATGACCTCCAACTTCAATTGAGGCGCGTCATCCGGTGCGAGTGCGACGGCAAAGTCCATCAGCTCATCCCGCCGGAATACATGTACCGTGACCACATCCCCGACATCGTAGCGTGACAACAATCCGTCGAGGTTGGTTGGCGTGACGCGCAATCCATCCACCGCAATCAGCAGATCGCCCGCCGACAGGCCGGCTCGATGTGCCGGACCGCCTTCATAGACATTCGCGAGCTTGCAGTCATTTGCCTCGCGGGTTGTGCGCGCACCCAGACCTGGCCTGGCATTTTTCCGGTTGTCGCTTGCCGTGATGCCGAAAGGTGCGAGCAGCTTGTCCAGCGGGATGTCGTCCGTGCCGCGCACATACCGATCGAACAGCTTCCGCAGCTTCAGCCCGGTGACCTCGTCGAATATCGCTTCGGCATCGGATTCCGAGATTCCGAGCCCTTCTTTCCGGCCCTCGAAGAAGTGTTTTCCATACCGCTGCCACAACGCGCGCATCACATCATCCAGCGATCTCTTTCCCCCCGTTCCTTCGCGGATGGTGAGATCGAACGCCAGCGCTACCAGCGAGCCCTTGGCGTAATAACTGACCACTGCATTCGGCGCGTTCTCGTCCTGCCGGTAGTACTTGACCCAGGCATCGAAGCTGGACTCGGCCACGCTTTGCTTGTTCCGCCCGCTACCGCGCAACACGCTGTTGGCAGTTTTCGCGACCAGCTTGCAATACTGCTGTTCATCGATCAGGCCGCTGCGCACCAGCATCAGATCGTCGTAGTAGCTGGTAAATCCTTCAAACAGCCACAGCAGCGACGTATAGCCTTCGCTGTTCAGGTCATAGGGTGCGAACGTCGCCGGCTTGATGCGCTTGACGTTCCAGGTATGAAAATACTCATGGCTGCACAGGCCGAGGAAGGTCCGATAACCATCGCTCATCTCCTTCTGTCCCTGGACCGGCAAATCATTGCGGGAACAAATCAATGCCGTCGATGCGCGGTGCTCCAATCCACCGTAACCATCCCCCACCGCCAGTGTCATAAACACATAGCGATCCATCGGCGCACGCCGCGTCTTCGGCTCGAACAAGGCAATCTGCGCTTCACATACCTTTTTCAAATCAGACGCCAGACGGGCCATATCGAGCTTTGGCACCTGGCCGGTAATCACGATATCGTGCGGCACGCCATGGGCGTTGAATGTGGCCAATGCGAACGATCCCATTTCCACCGGATGATCGATCAGTTCGTCATAGTTGTCGGCGGCGTAAATGCCGAATCCGTAGCGTTTGGCCTTCAGTTCGCGCAATGCGGTGGCGACGCGCCAGCTTTCATAGGCGGGACCTTCGGGACGCCGGATATCGACGACATGCGGCGTGTCTTCCATGCCGTGCACGCGGAGGAAAACACTGGTGCCGTTGAAGAATCCGTGTGTCTGGTCGAGGTGTGCGGCGCGCACTGACAGATCCCATGCATACACCTCGTAATGCAAAACCACGGGCTCGTCACTGGGTGCGGTCCGCCAGGTATGCTTGTCCAGCTTTTCAATCGCGATCTTCCTGCCGCCGGATTGCGCCTGGATGCGGACGATGTTGCGGGCGAATTCCCGAATCATATAGCTGCCCGGAATCCATGCCGGCAGCGAAAACAGCTGTCCCTCTGCGGAGGGTGTTCTTACGGTGAGGCTGACGCCGAACAAATGAGCAGCCGGGTCAATCGGAACGATCGTGTATTCAACAGTATTTTTCATCCTAACCTCTTATATTGGCAGCGACGACGGTCAGTGCCAGCATGGCCACCACGACGCCTGTCAACAACAGGCGCAGCGGCAAAAACCATTGGGGCATGCCATACCAGGCAAACAAGCGCTTATCCACCTGATAGGCGGCGACAAAGCCGATCATCAGCACCGCGAAACCGAAACCGCCCGCCATCGTGGCGAACCAGGCGATCAGGGACGGCGCCACGCTCCAGAGCAATGCCCGATTCGTCTGTCCCGCGGACAGCCCTTGCGATGCCATCGCCGCGCCCCAGTGGATACCGCCGAGAAATGAAAGGATCGCAACGCCGTAGGCAAGCTGCCCTTTGATGAAGGATCCCAGCCATTCCGGATGTACGATCCAGCAGGCCAGAGTCAAACCGACGAAGGGCAACAACCCCGCCAGACCCAGTGCATGGGCAAACCGCTTGCTGATGAAATGCGGGTTCATGAAAAAGGCGTGGTGTGGGTCATGCTTGATATGCCAGCCGCGGAAGCTGCCGGTGCCAGTAGCAAAGCGTATAGTGTAGCGGGAATAAACCGGCTGGTTCAGCCGCTGATCTGCCTGCCTCCATGGCGATGGGTGATATCTGCCACGGTGTCGATGTCGTCGTGGATGCCGGGATCGTCGGTAGCAACTTCAACGACCGGGTATTCGCGCAACAGGTCACGCGCCCCCATATCACCTGTCAACGCCAGCAAGCGTGGCAGGTGGTGACGACTGAATGCTACGGGGTGACCGCGTCGCTCCCTGCATACAGGAACGGCGATATCCGCGCCCCTAGCGAGCGCGTCGACCAGCGCCGCAATCGTCGTTGGCTGGACATACGGCATATCGCCCAAAGAAATGATCCACCCGTCGGCATCCGATACAAGAGCCAGTCCGTGGGTAAGCGATGCCGCCATGCCTTCGTCCGCAGATGCGCATTCGGTGATATCGACGCCGAGGCGGCGCAGGCAATCCGCCACATCTTCGGCGCCAGGCCGTATGATCGCCAGCACGCGCGGCACGACCGAATGCAGGCTTTTGGCAGCTGCGGCGACAACCGGCTCGCCGCCGGGAAGCGGTTGCAGCAGTTTGTTTTTGATGCCGTCAGGATCGAAGCGCCGCCCCTTGCCGGCCGCAAGCAGGATGCCGGCGATGCCGACTGCAGTTGCTTTTCCGGGACCCGGCTCGACCACCACTGCAGGCAGTCTCAGGCATTCACGTTGACGACGAGTCGGCCGCGCACCTTACCGGCCAAAATATCGGGCGCCTTTGCGAGCGCCTCCGACAACGAAATCTCCTGCGCCATGCGCTCGAGCTTCTGCACATCCAGGTCGCCGGCCAGTTTTTGCCATGCCGCCAGCCGCCTTGCTTTTGGCGCCATCACACTGTCGATACCGATCAGTTTGACGCCACGCAGGATGAACGGCGCGACCGAGGCGGGGAAATCAAGACCTTGCGCAAGCCCGCATGCCGTCACCGATCCGCCGTAGCGGGTTTGGGCGATGGCATTGACCAGGGTATGGGAACCGACCGAGTCGACCACGCCGGCCCATCGTTCCTTTTGCAACGGTTTTCCGGGCGCCGACAATTCGTTGCGGTCGATGACCTCGACCGCGCCGAGGGATGCGAGGTACTCTTTTTCCGTCAGTTTGCCGGTCGATGCCACCACCCGATAGCCCCAGCCGGACAATATGGCGATTGCCACGCTTCCGACGCCACCGGATGCGCCGGTGACCAGGATGTCGCCGCTGTCCTTGGTGACGCCCTGTTCCTGCAGCGCCATGGCGCACAGCATCGCGGTATAGCCGGCGGTGCCGATGGCCATCGCGTTCCGTGCAGTCATATTGGCGGGCCTTGGAATCAACCAGTCGCCTTTCAGCTTCGCCTGCTGGGCAAGGCAACCCATGTGGGTCTCTCCGACGCCCCATCCGTTGAGGATGAAGGCATCGCCGGTTATCCAGGCTGGATGAGAAGATGCAATGACCTCGCCGCTGCCATCGATACCCGGCACCATCGGCCATTTGCGCACCACAGGTGATTTGCCGGTGATGGCCAGGCCGTCCTTGAAATTGATGGTGGAATAATCGACTCTGACCGTTACGTCGCCGTCTGCCGGCAACTGCGCATCATCAAGTTGCGTCAGCCTGGCATCGGTTGAGCCGTCGTCATTTTTATTGAGCAGAATCGCGTTGAACATGCCTGTCTCCGGAGTCGTTTCTCGTATTGTTTGCCGCACATCGTGTCGACGATCGGCCGCATCTGCGTGCGGCTGGGTCAATGAATCGGATTACTTGATCGATGCAAGTTTCGCTTCGATCGTCTTCAGATCGACAGCACCAGGGATGCGCGTGCCGTCCTTGAAGAAGACGGTCGGCGTGCCGGTAATTTTCATCTTGCGCCCGAGGGCAAAGATCTTTTCATTCGGTGTCGTGCAGCTTTCGGGTGCCTGCGGGGCCGCCTTGCCGTTCAGCATCCAGTCGTCCCAGGCTTTCATGCGATCGGCGGAGCACCAGATGTTCTTGGATTTCACGGCTGAGTCTTCGGAAAGAATGTTGTACATGAAGGTATAGACCGTCACGTTATCCATCTCGTTGAGCGTCTGCCGGAAGCGCTTGCAATACCCGCAGTTCGGATCTTCAAACACCGCGATGACGCGTTTGCCGTCGCCCTTGACCATCTTCAGCGCGGATTCGAAAGGCAGTTCGGAAAACTTGATCTTCGAAATCTCATCGACCCTTGCCTTTGTGTAATCCTGCATGGTCTTGGCATCGATCACTCGCCCGACAAACAGGTACTCCGCCTTGGCATCGGTATAGACGATGTCGGAACCGATGCGCACCTCGTACAAACCGGAGTACGGCGTCTTGGTGATCGAGTCGACCTTGACGCCCTCACCCAACCGCGACTCCACCATCTTCCGGATGGCGGCTTCCTGGGCCGTTTGCGCGGAAGCGGTCACCGCGGTCAGAGCGAATACGGCGGCAGCCGCCATGTACATTGCTTTCATCATCTTTCCATTTCGATTTTCAGTATGTCTTCCCGAGGGCTTGAGAAATCAGGGTTCTTTTTAAGACAGGCAGCTTATTCACCAGGTTCAATCCCAGGTTCCGTACGATGCGGACCGGCTCGAAGTTCGTGCCGAACAGTCGTTCCAGGCCGTCTGTGGCGATCTGCATCAGCAAAATATCTTCCTTCCGCGCACGGGCATAGCGGCTCAGGACACGTTCGTCGCCGCAGTCCCGGGAGGATTCGCGACCGGCCACGATATCGCGCAAGACGGCGACATCGGCAAAGCCGAGATTCATGCCCTGCCCGGCCAACGGATGCACGACATGCGCGGCATCGCCGATCAGCGCCACGCGCGGTACGACGATGGCATGCGGACGAATCAATGACAGGGGAAATGCCTTCAGCACTTCGGGCTGAAGCGGATGTAATTGTCCCAGGCGATGTCCCGGAAGTGCGGAAAGCCGCTGCGCTATTTGTGCCTGCGATTCTTGCATCAGCGTATCGGCCAAGGGTTCCGGCGCCGACCAGACCAGCGATACGCGCTGTCCAGGCAAGGGCAACAATGCAATGATGCCATCGGTTGAGGTGAACCACTGGTGGGCGACGCCGTGATGCGGTTGTTCACACTCGAAATTGGCGACGAGCGCCCGATGGTGATAACTACGGTAATCGATGCCGATATCGCATTGCCCGCGCACCCATGACTGGCCGCCATCGGCGCCAATGATTAACGAGGCATCAAGGACTTCGCCGGTATTGAGGGAGAGCTGCGCCTTGTCGCCGGCAACCGCCAATGCCGTGGCGCGACCGTTGACGATACGAATGTTGGGTGTAAATTTCAGCGCCGTGTCGAGCGCCGTATTGAGATTGCGGTCTTCAACGATCCAGGCCAGTGCTTCCACGCGCGCGCCGTAGGCGTCAAAGCTTAGTCCGCCAGACTGTCCCTTATCGTCGCCAAAGACGCTCATCGCATCGACGGGCGCGATACGCGACGCCTCCATCGCCCCCCAGACCTTGATGGACGACAGCAACTCCCGTGCGACACGATTCAGCGCGTACACCCGCACGTCCCACGTTGCGGGATCGACACGATTGACATTGTCGGGGGCTGCACACAGCAAGGTCACGTTCAGCCCGGCCTGGGCGAAGGCCAGAGCCGCCGTCTTGCCGATAGCGCCATTGCCAACGATACAAACAGAGCTTTGCAATTGCATAGCGCGAGGCCTCAATTGGGACGAGTCGGGCCATTATAGCGGTTGTGCGGAAAATAGCCGCTACGCGGCTCTTGCATAATCTTCCAAGTTTGCTATACTTGCGCGCCTTGGCCTGGTAGCTCAGTCGGTAGAGCAGAGGATTGAAAATCCTTGTGTCGGTGGTTCGATTCCGCCCCGGGCCACCAAGAAAATCAAGGGCTTAGCTTCGGCTAAGCCCTTTTGCATTTCTGAACGTGAATATTGGTCCCCGCGTCGCCAACATCTCGACGTCCTAACCCCTTCCGAATTCTGCCCTTCCGTTCCATTTCCGGTTCAGCGCACAAATTCAATCATTAGCAGGGAACGAAACAAAGTCCGAAAAGCGCTTTAAGTGGATTGTATTCATCATCCCAAGCAGCCGCCTTGGTGGAGAAAATTCATTCCCGTAGAAGTGCCCCTCCGAAATGGACGAATAGCAACAGTTCATGAGAACATTCCAGGTTCGCGGATAAACACAAAGAAGCGTTTCTCCATCAAACATATTTCTATCGAGTTAGCGAAAGGTCGGATAAGAATGGACACTGCACAGCACCGGGTCTCCCCAACGCAACTACTCCTTGATCCGAACAACTACCGATTTCATGACATCAGCAGCTATCGCGCTGTTGCTAGTCGCACTCGTTACGCGGAGCCAGGTGTACAAGATAAAGCTCTTCAGCTTCTTCAAACTACCGAGTCATTTGAGCTTGGTGCACTGAAGGATTCAATTTTAACCAACGGGTTCGTGCCACTGGAGCAAATCGTAGTTGAGAGATATGACACCGAGGACAGCAAGCCTAGATATATTGTCGTAGAAGGAAACCGGCGCGTGGCAGCGGTTAAAACGCTGCTGAGTAATTTCCGAGAAGGTTCAATTGATATCCCGCCGAATGTCTTCAAAACCCTTGAAGAACTCCCCGTAATCGAAATTCTCGGTACGCTTGAGGAGCGTAGGGATTATCAGCAGACACTTATGGCAATTCGCCATATTGCTGGCATTCGCGAATGGGGGCCTTACCAACAAGCGAAGTTAGTCGTAGAGCTATACGAGGAGATGCAACAAGGCTTCGGTCCAGTAGCTCAAAAAATTGGCATTTCAGCAAGAGAAGTAGCCCGACGGTATCGTGCATCAAAAGCACTTCAGCAAATGGAAGCAGACGATGAGTTTGGAGAGCACGCCACTCCTCGGCTTTATGCTTTCTTCCACGAGGCTGTCTCTCAACCAAAAGTCCGCGAATGGCTCAAGTTTTCAGACACAACATACAGTGCGGAAGATCCCGAAGCACGACGAGCGTTTTACGAGTTGCTAAGCCCCAGGAATGTAGACAGTGAAGTATTACCACCAAAGCTACAAAATAGCATACGTCAGATTCGGCAGCTGAAAGACATTGTTGATAAACCAGTGCCATTGAAAATTCTCCTAGACCCAGAAAGGCCCTTCGACGATGCAGTGAAGAACGCAGAAAGCGAAACAGTGCAAGACGAAAAAGGTCTCCTGGAGCATTCACTTGGGGTGGCATTGCACTCCCTCAGAGAACCCAGCATCGATGCTTGGCTTGACCCTTCGGCGCGCTCTAAAGAATTGTGGGCTGAGCTCGTTCAAATGGTCGACAAAGTCCGGAAGATTTATGATGGTGCACAGTGAGAGCCACAGCGGTCTCAGTAATTGAACGACTGGAGACGGTCATTGACATTGACGCGCCACCCCAACGGCTGCGCCTTGTCATCGAACGAGAACTAATAGCTCATTTCGGACAACCGGCCATTCAAGCAGCAGAAAATGCAGAACGACTTGAGGTAAACGTTTCACGTCTCATTTCGGAAAAATGCGTAAAGTGTGAACAGGATGGGATGATCCCAATCCTGACAGTTATCGGATCTTCGTTCGATAGCGTAGCTGGGTCCTGCCACATTCGGCCAACTGATAGTGTCGACGTAGCTCGTGCTAAGGCGCACCGAATTCAAGCTGAGCCGCTTCGGGCTCGAATTCAAAGCCTAACATTTTCGGAGTTTGAGCTATTCGGCGCGAAAGTATTACGTCTACTCGGGGCACAGAAAACACACGTAACACCGCATAGCAACGACCAAGGAATCGATTTCTACGGTGTCTTAAATGTGGGCCAACTTCAAAACGTGCCAGCCCCATTCTTCCGTCTCACGCACGATGTGGAATTGCGGCTCGCCGGTCAAGCAAAACATTACCCCACGCGATCTATCGGCACCTCGGTGGTAAGGGAGCTCGTCGGAGCTGTCTCGCTTGCGCGGCATAAAACTTTCTCCACCGACGAGGATTTGTTTGAAGAGCTCGAACTTAAACCGTTGAATCCTCTCCTAGTACTGCTTTTCACTACGGGAACACTATCTTCCGGGGCGATCGATCTAGCTTCAAAGCTCGGGATAATAGCTCGATCGGGACGACAGCTTGCTGCATTTCTAGCGGACTGTGGGATAGGAATGGTGTCCGGCGGAACCGGCATGGTGTTCGACAAGACCGAGTTTGATGCGTGGCTCGTTGCGCCTTAATACAATCGCTGTAAAGAAACACTCACTTTTACAACACAAACAGTTTGTTTCCGGCTAAAATTTCGTGAACGTTCACGGAGAAAATATGCCCGACGACACCGCACTCGACAGACAACATAAGCGTCTCGCGCATCTTAAGGAGCGCGGACTTAAACGAGTCACCCTTCTCGTCCATACCTCGAATGAAGCCACACTTGAACTTCTGCGTGCACATTTTTCTAATCCAGAAAGTGCAGAAGCGCTAAACGACCTTCACTCGACTATATCAAGTCGTCTATCAGCACATAATATCTCCAAGGTTCGCCAACTCAGTCCATTTCGCTACGCAGGTGGAAAGACTTGGCTCGTTCCAGAAGTGCGTCGCTGGATTGAATCGTTGAAGTTTCGACCAAGGGTGCTTGTTGAGCCATTTGCTGGCGGCGCAATTGTCGGGCTGACTGCAGCTGTCGAGAACTTGGCTGACAAAGTCGTAATTTGCGAACTGGACAAAGACGTGGCAGCAGTCTGGAAAGTGATCTTTGGACGAAGCGACACTGACGCAGCATGGCTCTATTCTCAGATTGAACAAGCCAACTTAACTGAAGCTTTTGCGCGCGCCATCATTGAATCAGAGCCCAAGGCAACAAAGGAGCGGGCATTCAGAACGATCATTAAAAATCGTGTTCAGCGAGGAGGTATTCTGGCTCCGGGTGCAGGGCTAATCAAAGCTGGTGAAAATGGAAAAGGGTTATTGTCCCGGTGGTATCCCGAAACACTAGTAAAACGAATGCAAACGCTTAGAG
>NZ_DAIUCO010000084.1:0-18680 GCF_036846085.1 Noviherbaspirillum sp.
AACTGCACCTGCTCCATGAAATAAAAACGCCCGGTCAGCAGGTAGGCCATGAAACCGACCGACGGATGGTGGGACGACGCCCAGGTTTGCGGTGGGGTCCCTGTCGTAGCGGGTGTGTAGGAATTTGTTGACGATGCGCCCGTGCCGGTAATTCCGCTGTTTCCCCCGATAACCAGATTGGGGTAGCTGGAGAACCGGATCGGCCGCTGAGTTTGCGTATCCCGGTAATGGATGCCATACCGCCCGGCGCTGTATCCGTTGACGATCACGCCCGCATATGCCCGGTCATCGTCGCTCGCGAGATACAGCACGTCCCATTCGGGCAACATGCCGATTGAGCCGTGATAGCCTGTCGTTCCCATCGCCGGGGAATAATTGCTCAGCTGCAGAGGCACATAGGTCTGTGACAGGCTGCTCCACACCGATGCGCCGGACGGCACGGAAGCGCGATATGCAGGCACTAGGCGTGTCGCTTGCAAATGCTCTTTATCATGCCGCGGGGTGATTTGCGGATCGGCGACGTTCCAGTAAGAATGCCGTGCGCCGGACACCAGTACGGTACGGCAGTGGTTTGGCAGATCAAACGCGGAATTGAAGCGCTCCGCCCCGTTCATCATGAAACGATAGGTCGCGTTCTTGCTCGTCGGCCCGGCAACATTCAAGTACCCGTTCTCCACCCACGGTAGAACCTCTACCTCTCCACCTTTGTACAGCCGCACTTCAAGCCAGGCAACCAGATGCGCGTCGGCGCCGATCGGTTTGCGATAGATCCACGAACTCATGACCGGCCCGCCGACCCATTCGACAAACGGCGCATCCCAGTCGGAACCGCTCCATGCAGCAGCGCCGAATATGCCGGCATCGACAGATGCGGTGATGCCGCTTGCTTTTAAATTTGCGGTCGAGAGATTTGGCACGGAAAGCGGTGTGCCGACCTGGAGCGGAACCGTAAAGGACTTTGCCGCTTCCAACGTGATGCGCCCTGAGACCACGGCAAATTTCAGTGAACCGTCCGGCCACCTGTTCTTCTCGACAACCTGCAATTCCGGAATACCGCCCGCCAGGGATACGCCGGCAGGCACCTCCCCTTTTTTAAACGCATGCCCGAGCGTGAACGGCAACGCTGTACCGCCCACGGCCGAGGTGAGTTTGAAAGCGGCCGTCAGAACCGGACGCGGCTCTATGCGGACAACGAAGGGCTGGGATGATACTTGGGCCATTCGCCTTATCCTTCCGTTGCAGTCAACACGTGGCCGCCGGTACTGCCGACTCCGCCGATGCCGTCATAGATAAAGCTCTTGGTCGCGGCGTCATAGGTCACGCCCGCAGGCAGCGGATTTGCATTTTTCGCGATGCTGAGCGCGTCGTTCTCTTCATCGGTGACGAAGGCCGCAACCGAAAAACTGGCCGCTATTCCCTGCGTGAAGGTGATCGTTGGAATGACGCTCCAGACTGGAGGACGATTGGATGACGGCGTTTCTCCCGGCGGTGTGTTCGGCGACTGGCCTGGGGGGGCTGGCGCATTGTCGCCGGCCAGTGTTGCCCCACCTGCACCGCCGCAACCGCTTGCAAGCAGTGCCGCGGCCGTGACTGTCACGTTGCGCAGGAATGTACGACGGGTCAACGGATTTTCCGGTTGCGAAACCGGAACGCGGGATGCTGGATCCGATTCAATCATAGTGCCGTCAGTATTGAGGAAGTTATTCATTGTTATTTCATTCATTGTCACGTAACACGGAGATTCAACTGCACGCCTGTGCGGTCGAAGTACAGTCTTAGCAGAGCGGCAAACGCCGGTTGCGGCGCTGAAATCGCGTCGATGCCCGATCAAACGGCGGCATCGCGTCTTGGCCAAACTGCAAGCTGTGAGTATTGCCTACCAAAAATAGTTCCCCAAGGAAGCTTTTTAGTTTCAAATCGGTTCGTCCGGGATGACCGGGTAGTGGCGTCAGATCGTGTTATGGCGGTGAGGACCGGCTGTCTGCGACGTTCATCCTTCATTTGCAGAAAAGTCGGTTGATATAGGGATCGAGTTTCAGCCGGCCTTTATAGGATTGAGGCTCATACCGATACGCATAGGCAGGAAGTATCGAATATTGTATTTGCAGCATCAGGCGTGCATCACGCACCGGCACCTGGCCTTTATGGATGCCGGAGGTGTCGACCGCGAACCCGAAACCCGCCTTGCCTGTCGCGATCATCGTTCGTTCACTGCCGTACTTTTCCTGTATGTCCGCATCCTTGTAGTGTTGCAGGCGAGCCGACAACCTGGCGGTATGGGTTCCCTTGACAAACATATGGGGCCCCGCCTGATCATCCACGTCGGTCAGATACACGAGTATTTTCATGTAGCGCCAATCGTCCGAGTCACGGTGAAACGCCTGTACATCGGTGCCCGTTGCCATGCTCGGAAACGACCAGCGCAATCCGAGTGCCGAGATCGTCGGCTTGCAGCCGATATAACTGGAAGCGATTCGCAGCAATGACGGACTATTTGCCAACGCAAGGATATGCGGCGAATCGATGATGTCCTTCATTGCATAGTCCGCAATGCGTACTCCGTCCGGAACCTGGTCGATCGTGAAGGGCGTGATGTTGCTGCGGCGAGCGGCGAGCAGTTTGGGTCGCAGAAAAGCATGTATATCTGCCACCTGCTCCGGACTGAACAGCGAAGGAAACGGCGCATAGCCATCGCGGGTCAGGGTTTGAAGCGTTTGGCTTTCCTGTGAAGTCAGCGCCATGTCGGCGCCGGATGAACCTTGCCGGAGACGGACGCCGGCCTGCAAGGATGACACGATGGCGCGGCGCAGCGGCGGCGATGTGACGAGACGCTGGCCGTAATACAGGAGACTCTGCACCGGTGCGAAGCCCGGTCCGGGCGTAAGTTGTGCGAATTCCATAGATGCTCCTTTGGGGGAAGACAACGACGGCCATCATCACATCGTCAGCAGTGGCAATCGCCCTGATGGCATGGTACGGACGCCGTCATTCCGGGATAAGACAGCCAACATCCGGATCGAGGGCATTATAAAACAGCAATTGACGAAATTATAATAATTCGCTTTTCAGTGGCTGCTCGCCGCGTCGCATGCGCCAAATGACTGCCCGTGTAGCGGGCGCGAAGAGACTGTCACAAGATATGGCGCGAAGCAGGTCCCACGCAGAGCCGCATGCCTTGCATTGAATTGAAGTGCGCATGGCGTCGGGTATACGCCGCCATACCATCGGGAATCAACCGGCGATCATGCCGCCAATGCCTGGGATCGCTCCGCCTGGCAGCGCTTGAACCATTGCTCCATCATCATGAGCACCCACACCATGGTGCCGTGATAGCCCGCATGCTGATTCAGATGCTCTCCCAATAAGCTATCGATGAATTCCGCACGGACGATACGGCGTGTCTTCAGATCGCTCAAGCTGTCCGCTGCAAGATCGTGCAGAGGTTTGTGCTTCTGCAGCCAGACACCGAACGGCAGCCCGAATCCATGCTTTTCTTTCGTGATGATCTCGTCCGGAAGAATGCCGCGCATCGCTTCCTTGAAGAAGTAACGCAGCTTCGTCCCCTTCAGTTTCATGTCAGGGGCGAGACGGGCCGAGAATGCAACCATGTCGTCGCTGAGGAACGGAAACGCCGCTTCCATTCCCGCCAGCTCGCAAGCCTTGACCACCTTGGGAAGATCGTTGTCAGCCAGGGTAAATTTAAAATCAAGCGCCAGCATCTGATTGATGAGACTCCTGGCCTGGCTTTCGCCATAGGTTGTGCTCAGGAGGTGCAAAGGCTGTGCGGGATCGCCCTGGGCAAGGAAATCTCCCGAAAACACTTTATCTGCGCCATAGCGACCAAGCAGGTTGTACGTTTCCATGCGAGCCGGCATCGGAATCGATGCTTGTTCGATGTAGCTGCGGGCCTTGCGGACCAGCTTCAGTTTTTCGCCTGCCGGCATGCCGAACACCGCCGGCTCAAGCAGCGCCTTGCGCAACATGGACGGTACACGATCGTACAGCGCAAAGATATGCTGTTTCGCATAGCGTTCATTGCCGCCGAACAGTTCATCGCCGCCGTCGCCGCCGAGAATGCGGGTGAACCCGTCCGCGCGGGCCATACGCGCGCAGTAGTAAGCAGGCACGGCGGAAGCGTTGCCGAACGGCTGGTCGAATATCGCGGCGATCTGCGGAATCGCAGCCACCACGTCATCCGGGGTCACATAGTATTCGTGGTGTCGGGTCGAAAAATGACGAGACGCAATCCGCGCGTATTCCATCTCGTCATACCCGTCCGCTTCGAAACCGATGGAATAGGTTTGCGCCGGCTGTCCGCTCACCTGCCCGAGAATTCCGGCGATGGTCGAACTATCGGTGCCGCCACTGAGAAAGGCCGCCACCGGCTGATTGCCTGTTGCATCCTGAACGCTGGAACGCAACACCTGGATAAACTCCTCCTTGAGTTCCACGAACGAGCGGGAGTCCTGCTCCCGGAACTGCATGGTCCAATACCGGCGTTTTTGCACATCGCCGTTTTTGAAGATGAGGCACTCGCCCGGCAATAAGCGCTGCTGGTCTTTGTAGACCGTGCCCGGCCCCGGAATCATATGGAAATACACGTAGTTGAACAGCCCCTGAGGGTCGATCTCCGCTTTCGTTCGAGGATGCTGGTTGATTGCATCCGCCGAGGAACCAAAAACGAGGCAGTTATCCACGATCTGATAAATCAATGGATGTATTCCCATGCGATCGATGGCGAGAAGCGCCTGGCCGTTCGCTTCATCAATGATGCACAATGAAAAAGCACCTGTCAGGCAAGCGCAGGCTTGCTCCGCCCTGTCACGCCAGACCGCCGCGAGTGTCCTGGCAATGCCCTCGGCATGCGCGCGCTGCGACATGACCGGATCCTTGAACCCGACCTGTCCCCACACTGCAACAAGCAGCCCTTCTCCCTGGTACAAGTGGCTGCCGGCGCCGCCGGAAGCAATCGCGACTGCGCTTTTGCTGCCGACCGCGGTCTGCACGTGTGCACTGTCGAAACGGGCAAGCGGTGCCGCCATGGTATCGATCAGGCGCCGGTTTTCGTCCTGGGTTGCGCCATGCGCTATCCATCCGCACAGTCCGCTCATAGAAGGCTCTTTCGCATTTCGGTCATGGGTAGATTCTTTTTATCAAGGCGCTTCATCGATGCTTACACCAATACTTCGATTGCGGTCGGGTGGCTCAGGAATGCGGTCGGGCTTGCGGTTAATCCGTACGCACCGGATTGAAACACCACGACGAGGTCTCCGACCTCCGCTTTGGCAAGCTCCATCTGGTCCGCAAGCAGATCCAGCGGCGTGCACAGCGGACCAACTACCGACGCAGTCTCGCGCTCCATCGCGTCCATCTTATTGCCAATGGCAACCGGATAATTTTTCCGAATGACCTGTCCAAAGTTGCCCGACGCAGCAAGGTGGTGGTGCAACCCGCCATCGGCGACCAGAAACACCTGCCCTCTCGATACCTTGCGGTCAACCACGCGGCAAACATACACACCCGCCTCGGCAACAAAATAGCGTCCAAGCTCGATCACGATTTGCGCTTCGGGAAGTCGCTGCTTTACCTCGGGAAGCAATCGCTTCAAATTCTCGCCGACAGCGGCAAGATCAAGAGGCTCCTCGCCCGGAAAATATGGCACCCCGAACCCGCCGCCGATGTTCAGTATCCGCAGCGGTGCCGGCGCAAAGGCGGCCAGCCGAATGGCAAGTTCAAAGGTCTTCTCATGCGCATTCTGGATTGCGGCGGCCTTCAGGTTCTGCGAGCCGCAGAAGATATGAAACCCATGAAAATCCAGATCCAATGCGCCCAACCGGTCGAGCATTGCCGGTACACGTTCCGCATCCACGCCGAATTGTTTCGGGCCGCCGCTCATCTTCATTCCGGATGACTTCAGCTCGAAATCCGGGTTGACGCGCACGGCCACCTTTGGCGTGATACCGGACGCCTCGCCTAAACGCGCCAGCCGTTCCATCTCCTCTTCGGATTCCAGGTTCACCACGATTCCAGCCGCGAGCGCAGAAGATAATTCGGCATCGCTCTTGCCGGGACCGGCGAAGCTGATGCACTCCGGACGCATCGTCGTATCCAGTGCAACTTTCAGCTCCCGGCCGGATGCAACATCAATACCATCCACCAATCCGGCCATATGCTGCACGACCGCCGGCATCGGGTTGGCTTTCATTGCATAGTGCAGGTGTATTTCCTCCGGCAGGTGTCGCCGCAGCAGGGCGACGCGCTCGGTCAGGGCCTGGCGTTCATATGCATAGAATGGCGTCGTGCCGACTCGCTGCGCCAGCCGCTCAAGCGAAATGCCGCCGATGTAAAGACATCCATTGACCACGCCGAAGTGCGGCAGAGGTGCGTGTTTAGGGCGCTGTGCACTCATTTGACCGATTCCGTAAAAATCGCTTCGAACCTTGCCGCAAGCAACTTACGGTCTATTTTCCCGTTCGGGTTCCTCGGCAAGCTGCCTTCCCAGGGGATGACGCGCTGGGGAAGCATGTATGCCGGCAAATGCGGCTTGCAGCTTGCAAGAAGCGCGGCGGCGTCGACTTCTGTGGTGCCGCGTGCACTTGCCACGACGACAATCGCCTGCCCGAGCGCGGGATGCGCCACGCCGATCGCGGCCGCCTCCGATACGAGCTGGGTTGCGTAGACGACCTCCTCGACTTCGGTGGGGCTGACCCGATAGCCGGACGTCTTGATCATCTCGTCGTTGCGGCTGATGAAGTAAAGGAATCCCTCTGCATCGGCGCGCACAATGTCGCCGGACCACACCGCCATTTCGGGAATCGGCAATCCATGCTGGGCGGAGCGAAGCGGCTTGAACCGCTGCGATGTTTTTTCAGTGTCGTTCCAGTACCCGAGTGACACCAGTGCGCCGCGATGTACTAGTTCCCCCGCTTCGCCGGGCTCACATTCGGAGCCGTCCGGCCGGAGCACCAGAATCTCGGCATTCGGAATCGCCTTGCCTATGGAATCCGGACGTCGATCCACCTCGGACGGCGGGAGAAAAGTGGATCGGAAAGCTTCGGTCAATCCGTACATCAGGTAGGGCTTGACCTTCGGGAGAGAGGCACGAAGGGCATCGAGGGTGACGCGCTGCATCGCCCCGCCGGAGTTGGTGATATAGCGTAGCGAACAATCCTCCGGCCATTTGAGCTGCGCAAGTTGCAGCCACAACGGCGGCACACCCGCGAGTCCGGTTATCCGTTCCGCTTCGACTGCCTTGACTATGTCACGGGGAAGCAGATGATTGATCAGGACCGCGGTCGCGCCGGCATGAAACGCTGTAGTGAGCTGGCTCAGTCCATAATCAAAACTCAGCGGCAGTACCGCGAGGATGCGATCATCCGGCGTATTTTCCAGGTAGCTCGCAACACTTTTTGCTCCTGCCACCATATTCCGGTGCGAGAGCACGACACCTTTCGGCTTGCCGGTGCTCCCGGAGGTGTACAGGATCGCCGCCATGTCAGTGTCGATGACACGATGTCTGCTCTTCTCAACCGCGTGTCGCAACACATCTGCCCATCGAACCACGCTGACGCCCTTGATGGCTGGCAGCTCGTCGGCCGCTCCAACAACCATTACGGTTCTTAAATCCGGGCATTGCGCAAGAACCGCCGCGAGTACCTTTAACCGGTCAAGGGACGTGACGAGAATCCGGACATTACAGTCCGCAAGGATATAACTGACCTGCTCCGGCTTGAGCAGCGAATTGACTGGTACGAACACACCGCCTGCAGCCGATGCACCAAACATCGAGGTAACGGTTTCGATCCGCTTTTCGAGGTAGACCGCGACACGCTCTCCCCGCGCTAGCCCGGACTCCAGGAAAGCCCCGGCCGCGGACTGGACTGCCAATGACAGCGCCGCGTAATCATGCCGATCGCCCTGATACGTCAACGCTTCACGGTCGGGCGTACGCGCGGCCGTGGTAAAAATGAATTCATGAACAAGATCAGTCATTTACGTAACGGGCCAAAGAAATGAATTCGTGAATCCGAGATGAGGATTGTGACCGGAAAATAATGCCAGAGCGCAAAATACCGTTAAAAATAGTTACAATCTGGAATAATATATGTTTTGCAACAGAAACAACATAAAAAGTAGCTGGATGGTAATTCGATTTGCGGCAGATCGGGTGTCCTGCATATGCCAAACGAAATTTGCCTGATTCCAACCAGTTGCTGAGCAGCGGCGAGCATTGCACTGATGTTGAATGTGCCCCAGCCATACGTTCCAGTCGGTGGCGGACGTCGAGATTCACCGAACTTTTGAAACGAGCGATCCGAAAATGCGTTCTTACCGTTCCTGCACACGTCCTACGCGATTGGTCTGCGTTACAACGCTTCCGAGAGGATGCGTTCTCGGGCAGTACATTTTCTTCTTACCGCCCGGGAATTGCTGAACATGCTTGCCTTCCCAAACGCCCTGATCCCAACGCATCCCGTCTTATCGGCAGCATCGTTTTTCGATCGTCGTCACGATGAGGGCGTCGGATCGGTGCTGGATGCAGGCCAAGCGCAGCTGGTGACGAGCGGACGCGTTGCGATCGCGCTGGCCTTACAACAAATGAATGTTCGGAAAGGCGACAAGGTTCTCGTTCCCGCCTTTCACTGCAACTCGATGATCGAGCCCGTGGTTTGGCTGGGAGGAGAACCCACCTTCTACCGTATCAATCCGGATACATCCGTCAATCTAGACGACATTCGTTCCAAGGTAGACAGCCAAACCAAGGTGCTGATGGCCACGAATTATTTCGGCTTCCCCCAGGCCCTGTCTGAACTCAGGGCCTTTTGCGATGAACATAAGATTTTTCTTCTGGAAGACTGCGCGCATTCCTTTTTGGGCGAATACCGCGGCAAACCCCTTGGATCGTATGGCGATTATGCGATCGCCAGCACAATGAAGTTCTTTCCCATTTACGAAGGCGGTTGCCTGGTCTCATCGCGCCATGCGATCGCGCACCTGCCGCTGAGATCCGCCGGAATCGCCTTTGAAATGAAAGCGGCATTCAATACGCTGGAAAAAGGTTTCGCCTACGGCCGCATGACGTTGTTGAAAGCGGCCCTTTCGCTTCCGATGTGGCTGAAAGATGCCGTGTGGGGGTCCATTAAAAAGAAAAGATTGCCCGGGAACGGCTCACTCGCACCAGGCGCTTCCGACGGCGGATTTGCATTCGAACCAGCTTGGGTCGATAAACGCACGTCGTTTCTGTCCCACTATCTGATCAGGACCGTTTCGAGAAAACGAATGGCGACGAAGAGAAGGCAGCACTACCTTACGTTACATAAAGCCTTGTCCGACCTTCCAGGGTGCCGCCCATTGTTTGCTGAACTGCCGGATGGCGTAGTCCCCTGGGTCTTTCCACTGTATGTGAATGACCTCGCAACCGTCTTCCCGGCGCTGAAGAATGCCGGCGTGCCGATTATCCGTTTCGGCGAATATCTTTGGCCGGGCGTCGACGAGAAGGTTTGCGCTGCCAGCGTCGAACTGTCTAGTCGCGTGATGCAGTTTCCATGTCACCAGGACCTGCGCACCGACGAACTCGAGTGGATGATTGGAAAAATAACAACCGTGCTGCACGCCAACAGGAACAGCTCGCAATGAACTGGAAGATTTACCCGGCGGGTGAATTCGAGACGCATCAGCACCACTGGCGATCGATCAATGATCAGGGACTGAAATCGCCGCTTCTCGATGTCGATTTCGTTCTTCCCCTGCTGCGGGAGTTCGCTACAGGCAGTGAAGTTCTGGCTTGCTACGAGGATGACGGCCGTATCCAGGCGATGGGAATCTTTGTGCAGAACCGGCGGGGAGCATGGGAGACGTTTCAACCATCCCAGGCTCCAATCGGGCTATGGACATGCCTGCCAAGCCAGGGTTTCGGACGGCTACTCCCCGAATTAATAAAGCGGCTTCCCGGCTTTTCTATGATGGTCGGCATACTGCAGCAGGACCCCGCCTTGATTCCACGTCCCGAAAATCATGCCGCAGTGTCGACTCTCGACTACATTTCCACGGCAAGAATTGCGCTTGAGGGAAGCTTTGATGAATACTGGAACGCCCGCGGCAAGAACTTGCGGCAAAACATGAAGAAGCAACGCAACAAATTGGAGAAAGAAGGCATCACCCTGCATCTCGACGTTTGCACGGCACCGGAAGACGTAGCGGACGCGCTGGGCGAATACGGCAGGCTGGAAAGCGCCGGCTGGAAGGCCAAGCTCGGCACCGCTATTCATCCGGAAAATGCACAGGGCAGATTCTACAGAAGCATGCTGGAATCCTTTTGCAGCCGAGGCGCCGGGCGAATCTATCGGTACCGATATAACGACAAGGTGGTCGCAATGGATTTGTGCATTGAGAATGGAAACCACATCGTCATTCTGAAAACGACCTATGACGAGGCCATCAACGATGGCACGTCGCCGGCGTTCCTTTTGCGACAGGAACAAACGAAGGCATTGTTCGATGAGGGCCGCCTGAAGGGCATTGAGTTCTACGGGAAGGTCATGGATTGGCATCTCAAATGGACTGATGACGTACGCCATCTCTATCATGTCAACGCCTACCGCTTTTCGTTCTTATCGCGGGTGCATGGAGCGATGAAAAAAACCGCGGCCTCGACCGGCTGACTCTGGCCTTGGAATCACCCGCCATGCATCGGATAACCGAAGCAACCCAGCATACCGAATCTTCCGCTCTAACCGGCACTCATGACAGGACCCAATAATGCAGTACTTTGAAGAAGTAAAGACCATTCTGGCTGACGTATTGGCACTTGGCGACCGCAAAAATTCGCTGCGCGAGGAATCTGCTCTTATGGGCGGCATTCCTGAATTTGATTCCATGGCCGTCATCAATGTTCTAACATCCCTCGAGGAGCACTTTGGCATCACTGTCGATGACGACGAGATCAGTGCTGCCACCTTCGAGACCGTAGGCAGCCTCGTCCGCTTTGTCGAACAAAAATTGACCGCATGAGTGATTCCGGCCGTCACGTCTGCGCTGAACCATTTTTCCTGAAAACCGGCGTGGGCGAACGTTTTTGCCTGTTCCATAGCCCTCCTCCCGGGGCTGCATGTCTTGGCGCGTTTGTCTACATCCATCCCTTTGCGGAGGAAATGAACAAGTCCAGGCGTATGGCGGCGCTGCAGGCAAAGCGCTTTGCACATGACGGCATTGCGGTCCTGCAGATCGACCTCTACGGTTGCGGAGACAGTGAAGGGGATTTTGCCGACGCACGCTGGGACATCTGGCTGAAGGATGTGGACATTGCAGTCGATTGGCTGGCGAACCGTTGTTCAGTTGCCCCTGGTCTTTGGGGACTGCGCCTGGGTGGACTCCTCTCGCTTGACTATGCGGTCCGGTCGGACCGCAATCTCGGCGGCGTATTGTTGTGGCAGCCAGTCCTCAATGGCGAATCCTTTATGACCCAGTTTCTCCGGACACGCGTCGCGACTGCGATGTTGTCGGGAGAACAGGGAAAGTCCGGCGGCACGCAAGAGATGCGGTCCCGGATGAGGAGCGGCGAAAGCCTGGAAGTCGCCGGTTACGAGCTCGCTCCGGCGCTGCTGGACAGCATAGACAAGCTGAATTCGGCCGACCTTATCCTTGCCGACCGAACGGTTCATTGGCTGGAAGTTGTGGCGGAAGACGGCCGGCCAATGCCGCCGGCAGCCACCAAGGTCGCCAGCATCTGGACACGGCATGGCGTCAACCTGCACTGCGCCACGGTGCCCGGGCCTGCATTCTGGTTGACACAGGAAATCACCGATTGCCCGGCATTGCTGGCAGCGACAAGCAATGTGTTTCGTGAGGTTGTGGCGTGAATTATATCGAACGCGCCGTCCGATTCGAATGCGAGGGCAAATGCCTGTACGGTATTCTCAGCGTTCCGGTCCAAGCCGCATCCCGCGGTGTACTGATCGTCGTCGGAGGCCCACAGTATCGCGCAGGCAGTCATCGTCAATTTACCCTGCTGGCAAGGCAGCTTGCGTCACAGGGCGTACCCGTAATGCGCTTCGATTATCGCGGCATGGGTGATAGCGACGGGGAAATCCGGACATTTGAATCGATTGATGCAGACATGCGTCAGGCAGTTGATCGTTTTTTCAACGAAGTCCCGGCGCTCGACGAACTGGTAATCTGGGGCCTGTGCGACGCGGCATCGGCCTCTATCTTCTATGCGCATACCGATGCGCGAGTTACAGGCCTGGTGTTGCTCAATCCATGGGTACGCACCGATGAAGGAATGGCAAAAGCCTATTTAAAGCACTATTACCTTACCCGACTGCTCAATCGCGACATGTGGCTCAAGATCGTCCGGGGACAATTCGGCTATCGCGAAGCCGCATCATCATTAATCGGCATGATCCGAAAAAGCGTGGTCCCTCAAGGAAGCAACAACGTCCAACCCTCGGGAGCAAGCAGGGAGTTTTCCGGCGTCGATCCGCTTCCCGAGAGGATGCGGGCAGGTTTGGCGCTTTTTCGCGGGAAGGTGCTCATCATCCTGAGCGGCAACGATCTCACGGCAAAGGAATTTGAAGATGTCGTGAATGCATCTCGCAAATGGCAAAAGCTACTTCGCGGCTCGAACTATCAACGACGGGATCTACCGGAAGCGAACCATACCTTTGCGCAGCGTGACTGGCGGGATCAAGTAGCGTCGTGGACCAGGGATTGGATTGCATCATGGTAAAACGCGTGCTCATGATTGCGTTTCACTACCCGCCCTTGCGAGGGAGCAGCGGCCTTCAACGAACGCTGAAATTCTCCCGCTACATCAAGTCCCATGACTGGGAGCCGATGGTGCTGACCGCCCATCCGCGGGCCTATGCCAGCACGAGCAATGACCAAATGGCCGAAATTCCGGACGGAGTCCATGTCAGCCGGGCCTTCGCAATGGACACGGCGCGACATCTGTCATTCAAGGGTCGTTACCTGGGTTTGCTGGCCCTCCCTGATCGCTGGGTTTCCTGGTGGCTTGGCGCGGTTCCGTCAGCGCTGAAAATGGTGCGTGCGCGCCGGCCAGATGTGATCTGGTCGACCTATCCGATCGCCACCGCCCATCTCATCGCCTTGAGCGTTCACCGACTGACCGGTCTACCCTGGATAGCAGACATGCGCGATCCAATGACGGATGAAGGATATCCGGCCAACCCGCTTACGAGACGGGCGTATCAATGGATAGAAAAGAAGACGCTGCAGCATTGTACGAAAGCCGTTTGCACCACCCCGGGTACCATCGCGATGTATCAGCGCCGCTTTCCGGAGATTCCGGCGTCCCGCTTCGCGCTGATCGAAAACGGCTACGACGAAGAAAATTTTCAGAACGCGCAGGCAATCACGAATACGTCGCCAGACAGCAAGGGGCCATTCTCCCTCGTTCACAGCGGGGTTATTTATCCCTCAGAGAGGGATCCCACACAGTTTTTCCAGGCAATTGACATACTGCGCCGCGAGGGCAAGCTATCCGCAGAAACATTTCGTGTGGTGCTGCGCGCCACAGGGCACGACGAGTATCTCGGCAGGCTCATTGCGCAGTACGAAATCGGCGACATAGTGAAACTCGAGCCTCCGGTGCCATATAAGGAAGCGTTGGCAGAAATGCTGATGGCCGATGGCCTCCTTATACTGCAGGCATCGAATTGCAATCATCAGATCCCGGCAAAACTGTACGAGTACTTACGCGCCCGCCGCCCTATACTCGCTTTGACCGATCCGGTCGGCGACACCGCCCATACACTTCGCACTGCGGGAATCAGGGCCATCGCGCCACTCGACGCCAGGGACGCCATCATGCAATGTCTGCTGGATTTTATTGGTTCGGCAAAAGACAACTCCGCATCCATTCCTTCGCTGGAGAGCGCCATGGCACATTCGCGTGAAGCGAGGAGCAGAGAACTTGCAGCAATACTGGACGCTGTCATTGCCGGTAAATCGTAAGCAGCAGGACATATCCGACGCACGTTTTAACAGGACTCGTTGATGAAAGACTTGATTAGAATCGGTGTATTGCTGTTGTCGATGGCGTCTACTGCTGCCTATGGTGCAAGCTATTGCGGTGAACTCACGAACGCATACGGTCCGTTTGATTACAGGAAAGCTGAGTTCGCGCCCAATCTGCGTCTCGTTGAAATGGCGCACTTCACTCCCGACGTTGAAAAACTCATCAAGGGCAATGCCGGAACACTTGGAGGCGACCTCGACTATACGTTGAGGGCGTTTCCCAATCATCCCCGGGCACTTGCCAGCATGGCGCGATATGCGCTTCGAAGCAAGACGATCCGGGTTCCGGGACTCAAGTACTCGTTTGAATGCTATTTCGATCGTGCTATCAGATTCCGCCCGGATGATTCGGCAGTCCGCATGATTTACGGCGTCTACCTGTCCAAACGCGGGCGAACCGATGACGCATTGATACAGCTGCTCGAAGCAGTCAATCTACAACCGGACAATGGCGCAATCAACTACAACCTGGGCTTGGTGTATCTTGAAAAGAAGGATTATGAAAATGCACGCCTCTATGCCGAGAAGGCTGCTTCGCTAGATTTTCCACTGCAAGGATTAAAAACCAAACTTGCCGAAGCCGGGAAATGGGAAGATCAGGATAAAAAGTAACCCACCCACCGTCCCGTTTTTTTGCTTCAAGCTTGCATTCGCCCTGATACGGGTATAAGCCTGGTCCCGAACAAGGCTGCTCAAGGCAGGTGCCGCTTCTCGGAATGATCTAAACCTGCAAGTTCCGGATCGCGAGACAAATTTGCTGCATCACGCTGGCCGCTTTTCATCAGGCAGTCAGAAAAGCGTTCGAATGCGCCATATGCTGGCGCGTTCGGTCGCTTGCTGCCGCACAGATCGAGTGGCGAATATGGCAGAACGCCGCGTCGAGGTGGTTGATCGCGCCATGCGAACGTCCCGTCCCCGTGATAAACGTCGCGGACTGAATTCAGCCCGAAGTATGTGTTGAGCGGTGCGTCGTCCAGATTGTCGATGTCGCGCAATATCCCGTCATCCCGGCTACGAATGCTGCTGTCGACGACATTGCCCTCCACATCCGCGCCGCTTTCAGGAAATCGTACTGTTATGCCTGCAGTGTTGACTACGGTGTTGTGACGTACCTTGCTGCCTGCACTTCGATTCAGGTAAATGCCTTCGTCGGAACAAGAAGCGATAAGGTTAGCTTCGATCACTCCCCCCTCCTGCTCTGTAATGCATCGCTGGTCTCTGCAAAAACGCGCGCCCGTGCCGCCCCCGCCCAGGGAAAGTCCCACTCGATGGCCGTCCGCGCCTTTCAATCGATTTTCACAGATGACGATATTTTGCTCGAAGCGGTTTCCGGTGCCGCCGCCTTTGGCGAATGCTCCAAAGCTAACCTTGTTTCCACTTGTTTTTATAAAATCACTGATGAAGTTGCGACGCACCACCCAATCGCTGGCCGCAACCAGGTCGACTGGGGTCACTGCGCTGGCAGTATGCCGGATAGTGGTGTTCGTTAAGATGTTTCCATCGATGAGTCCATGATCCGGCATCAAGCCGATAGCACCGTTAATCTTGAAGTGGGCATTGAAATCAGTGATCGTGTTGTTGCGGGCAATGAAGTACGTTGCCCCTCCGACGACATGAAATGCGTGTTCGCAACCATTCGCGCCGGAACAGATACCTCTAATGATCAAATGTTCAAATGTCCAGTAAGGCGCCGAAACAAGGAAGCCTTCGGTCATGTCGTGCTCGATGACCACTGAACCAGGCTGCTCCGCCCGCAAGACAATTCGATTTTTTTCCGTACCCGGCTTCGCAACTGCCAAATGACTTCCATTGAAGCGATATGTCCCCGGCGCTAATGTGATCACATCGCCGGGTCTTGCGCTGGCAATTGCCCTGATGACATCAGCGGAAGTCTGTGCCGGCACGATATTCATTGTGTCTGAACGCGCTGGTTGAACAGAGTCGCTGGCAGCCTTCGCGCCAATCGAAATGGGAGGAATAAACGGCATTGAAGCGCTACGATCGAAGGACTTGAGTCCACCGGCGATCCAATTCCCTGCCCACGTGATCACCGGATTGTGATTTGCCACTCGCTTTTCTATGTAAAGCGCCTGGTTGCGAGGAGGCAGATCGAATTTGATAAGGAGACAGGCGGCGATCGACAAAACGCCCGCGAGCACACAAATCATTAGAAACAGGACGCGGGTACGCAGGCTAAGATGATTAAATCGCATGAGAACCGGTATTGGATATCACTGCACTTGGAAATGGCATGTCATCTGAAGATGGCAGTGTGGACTTGAGCAGCACGTTTAGAATTGCGAAAGACAGGAGACGTCGAATGCACGCCCAATGCGCTATTCGGCTTACTCTTCCCTCTCGGCCTTGCAACCAGGCCCTTAGCTATCCTTACCAATCACAAAGCTTCTTTAGCCGGGTATGTGCGTCACGAGATCGGGAACAGAAAGACATTCCGATACCAGCGGACTCGACACCGTAAAATTTTTGACGCGTGGCACTCGGCCACCGCTTCATGGCGGTCGACTCAAATCTCCAATTCACCGAGAAAGATTCTCTACATACCAGTTCATGGCCTGTTGCAATCCAGCGTCTATACGGTATGTCGGATTAAATCCAAGTAGTTCACGAGCCTTGGTAATATCGGCCTGCGAATGACGCACATCACCGGCGCGAAAGTCTCGATACAGCGGCTTGTGGTCATGCAAGTAAGGAAACCGCTGACTTAACAATTGACGCATTGCGTGATACAGCTCGTTGAGCGTCGTGCGATCGCCGACGGCAACATTGTAGACTTGGTTGATTGCGTCGGGATTGGATGTCAGAGCGGCCAGTAGATTGGCTTGAATGACATTATCGATAAAGCAGAAATCACGACTGGTTTCTCCGTCGCCATTGATGGCGACCTCCCTGTTTTCTATTAATGCGGCCACCCATTGCGGTATCACCGCTGCGTATGCTCCACGAGGGTCCTGTCGCGGTCCAAAAACGTTGAAATACCGGAGCCCGATCGATTCGAATCCATAACTGCGTGCAAACACGTCTGCATACAATTCGTTAACCAGTTTTGTCACCGCGTATGGAGACAGTGGCTTGCCAATCTGATCTTCAACTTTAGGAAGCTTCGGATGGTCACCGTAGGTGGAACTGGACGCGGCGAAAACAAAACGCTTTACCTTGGCGTTTCTGGCAGCCACCAACATGTTCAGAAAACCGGTCACGTTGCTGGAGTTTGTGAGGATTGGATCCTCGATCGAGCGCGATACCGATCCGAGTGCCGCTTCGTGCAAGACAAAATCAACGCCATCGCAGGCGCTGCGGCAGTCATCCAGCGAAACGATATCGCCTTTAATGAAGCGGAAGTTGCTCCAAAGGTCAGGGCCGACCAGCTTTTCGATCTGATCAAAGTTATGCAAATGCCCTGTCGACAGGTTGTCGAGACCGACCACCTGCTGACCCGCCCTCAACAACGCCTCGACAAGATTGGAACCAATAAAACCTGCGGCGCCAGTAACCAGCCAGCGATATTGGTGATGGTGCAGGTGATTCTGCACTTCCTGATACGCACTCATTTCCGCACCGCCGGTCGCCCAAGGATAATCAAAGTCGCCAGACTGTCAGCCCTGCTTCACGCAATGCGACATGGTCAAACTGGGATTTGACATCAATAAAGCAACCCTTCTTCACTACTTTCGCGAGGAAATCGGACAAGGGCCGCGCAAGCAATTCACGATGAGACACCGCAGCGATGATCGCGTCCGCGCGAGGCAGGCTTTCCCAGGATTCAAGCGTTACGCCGTATTCATGCTGAGCTTCTTTTGAATCTGCGACGGGATCATATACGTGTACTGTTACACCGTAAGACTGCAGTTCGTTGATAACATCTGCCACCTTGGAATTGCGCAAATCCGGGCAGTTTTCCTTGAACGTCAAACCAAGGATATTTACTCTCGCACCGCTGACATTGACGCCGGCACGAATCATCTCCTTGACTGTCTTTTCGGCGACGAACTTTGCCATGCCATCGTTGATTCGACGGCCAGCGAGGATGACCTGCGGGTGATAGCCGATCATTTCGGCTTTGTGCGTTAGATAATAGGGATCGACACCGATACAATGCCCGCCGACCAGCCCGGGTCGGAACGGCAGGAAATTCCACTTTGTTCCGGCCGCCTGCAGAACTTCGAGCGTATCAATGCCGATCTTGTCGAAGATGATCGCAAGTTCGTTCATCAACGCAATGTTCAGGTCGCGCTGGGTGTTCTCGATCACCTTCGCTGCTTCCGCCACTTTGATGCTGGATGCGCGGTGTACTCCGGCAGTGATGATCGATTCGTACAAACCAGCGATTCGATCAAGCGTATTCGCATCGTCGCCAGAGACGACTTTCAATATCGATGTAAGCGTATGTTCCTTGTCGCCTGGATTTATCCGTTCCGGGGAAAAGCCGACATGGAAATCCGTTTTCCATTTCAAGCCGGAATGCTTCTCGAGAAGGGGTACACAAATCTCTTCAGTCGCACCCGGATAAACAGTAGATTCGAAAACTACGACAGCGCCGCGTTTCATGTGCTTGCCGACGGTTTCGCTCGCACCTGCCAAAGCGGAAAAGTCAGGTTGATGCGCAAGGTCGACCGGTGTGGGAA
>NZ_DAIUCO010000085.1:0-18638 GCF_036846085.1 Noviherbaspirillum sp.
GGATCATGTCGGCCGGCGACGGTCCGGCATGGTCAAATTTCGACCTGGGTTCCCAATTCGATGACCCGGTTCGCCGGCACCTTGAAATAGTCGGCGGCATCGCGCGCGTTGCGCGACATCGCCGAGAACAGCAACTCCCGCCATAATGCCATGCCGCCGCCGACAGTCGATATCACCGTCTGGCGGGCGATGAAGAATGAGGTTTCCATCATGTCGAACGTCAGGCCGGCCGCCTTCGCCTGTTCAAGTGCAAGCGGAATATCGCGCTCATCCTTGAAACCGTAGACCACATTGAGCTGATAGCAGGCATGGCCCAGTGCCTCGATGCGGATCCGTTCCGCATCCGGAACTGTCGGAACATCGGCATTGATCACGGTGAGCATGACGATGCGCTCATGCAGCACCTTGTTGTGCAGCAGATTGTGCAGCATCGCGTGCGGCACGCCATCGCCCTGCGCACGGAAAAATACGCTGGTGCCGGCGACCCGTTGCGGCGGGTTCAGGAACAGCGATTCCAGGAATTCGTTCAACGGAATGGACTGCTTTTTCAAGTTGTTGAACACCAGCTCCCTGCCCTTCTGCCAGGTAAGCAGGATGACCATCATCGCGCCGCCCATGACCAGCGGGAACCATCCGCCGTGGATGATTTTGAGCGCATTGGCGGAGAAGAACGCCGCGTCGATCAGCAGGAAGAAACCGGTTGCTGCCCAGCACAGAAGCAGGTTGTACTTCCACTGGTAGCGGATGACGAAAAAGGTGAGTACCGTGGTGGTGAGCATGGTGGCGGTCACCGCGATGCCGTAGGCGGAGGCCAGGCTGGAGGACGAGCCGAAGCCGACGACCGCGAGGACGACGACAATGAGCTGCAGCCAGTTCACCAGCGGGATATAGATCTGGCCGATCTCGCGGTCGGAGGTGTACAGCACCCGCATGCGTGGCAGGAAGCCGAGGGAGATGGCCTGCTGCGTCACCGAGAATGTGCCCGAAATGGTTGCCTGGGAAGCGATGACGGTGGCCATCGTTGCCAGCAGTACCAGGGGATAGATGCTCCACGGTCCGAGCTGCTGATAGAAGGGATTCGCCACCGCGGCAGGGTTGGCGAGAAGCAAGGCCCCCTGTCCAAGGTAATTGAGCGCCAGGGCCGGAAACACGACCAGGAACCATGCCAGCCGCACCGGTTTCTTGCCGAAATGCCCCATGTCGGCATACAGCGCTTCGGCCCCTGTAAAGGCCAGCACGATGGCGCCCAGCGCGACGAAAGCCAGCCAGCCGTTCTGCATCAGGAAATGGATGGCATGCAGCGGATTCAATGCAGCCAGGATGGCGGGCGTATGCACGATGTTGACGACGCCCATGCCTGCAAGGGCCAGGAACCAGACCAGCACGACGGGTCCGAACCACTTGCCGATACCGCCGGTCCCCTTGCTTTGCAATGCATAAAGCGCCACCAGCACGGCGACGGTCAGCGGCACCACGTAAGGCTTGAGCGCGGGCGTCGCCATTTCCAGTCCCTCCATCGCAGAAAGCACGGAAATCGCCGGCGTGATCACCCCGTCGCCGTAGAACAATGCCGCACCGGTCAGTCCCAGCAGCATCAGCGGCGTGAACCAGCGCGATTGCCGCGTGACCGACGACATGGCCAGCGCCATCAACGCCATGACGCCGCCTTCGCCGCGGTTGTCGGCGCGCAGGATGAGGGTTACGTACTTCAGCGACACGATGATGGTCAGGCCCCAGACGATCAGTGAAACGACGCCGAACAGGTTGGCCTGGTTCAGTGCAATTCCGTGGTTGGCGGAAAACACTTCCTTCATGGTATAGAGCGGACTGGTGCCGATATCGCCGTAGACGATGCCGATCGCCGCCAGGGTCAGCGCCGCGATCGGACTTTTTGAGGGAGAGGAGTGCACGTAGATACCCGGATTGTGTTGACCAGGCTAAACCTTATGATTTTCCTTGTAAAAATGTTGTAAAGAACGGATGGGAACGGCGCCGCCGGCTGCCGTTCTGCTCTCGCATGCAACAAGGCAATAATGAACCCCGGCGCCGTTGCGTCGTCTCAGCATCAAGTCCGGCTGGCGTCGAAATTGCATCCGCCGCCATCCTTTTTCCATGAACGGCCTACAGGAGTGAACCGAATGAATCTTTTGCTTAGTGGACAGCACGTCGATATCAGCCCCGCATTGCGCGAGTATGTGAAAACCAAACTCGATCGCGTGATCCGGCATTTCGATCAGATCATCGATATCGCAGTGGTGCTTGGCGTGGAGAAGCCCTCCGAAAAGGAAAAGCGGCAACGGGCGGAGGTGAACCTGCGTGTCAAGGGACATGTATTCCACCTTGATCACTATGCGGAAGATCTGTATGCGGCGATCGACGGCCTGGTCGATAAACTGGACCGGCAGGTGCTCAAGCACAAGGGAAAAGTGCAGGACCACAAAAATGCACCGGTGAAGCACGTCAGTGTCGATATCCAGGACACACCGTTGCCGCCGCACTGATGCATTCGAGCATGCTGACCGCCGATGATGGCCATGTCGATGCGGCAGCAAGAATGAACGCGGGACGGGCAACCTCCCGCGATGGATCAATTTAACAGGAGCAAGGCAATGAATCCATCACCCGTTCCAGCCAATACCGAAGCGGCGCGGCGCAATCCCGGCGACGAAGCGGCGCCCGGCGCGTTTCAGACGGCGGAGAATACCTGCACGGAGTGCAACGGCAGCGGAAAAAAGGCCGACCAGGCGATGTGCCCGAATTGCGGTGGCACGGGCATGGTGGTCGTGACAGTCGGTGATGCTTGATGTAGCAAGTTCCCTGTCACGAAGTTCTCTGTCCCCGGGCACTCCGTCACAGGCTATCGCTGAGATGCTCCTCCCCCCTCTCAGGGGTTGAAGCAGGGTTTTCTGAGGGCATGCCGTCTGCCTGCGAAACGGATCGCGCTTACAAGCGCGATTCCCTTGGGCGGGATGGGGCGCCACGCGTAGGCGTGTAAAGGCTGAGCAATTGCATGCGGTAACTCGACCTCACTACCCCCACCCTAGCCCTGTAAAGGGGGAGGGAACTCTGCAGATACGTTTTCACACATTCGTGGTGAAATTAAGCTGTCGAAAACCTTTGCATGCTTAATCATTCGCGACATCAAATCAACTCCCTCTCCGTCAGCTCCTGTTTCAAATACGCATAAAACACCGGCGCCGCCACCACGCCCGGCAGGCCGAATATCGCTTCCATCACCAGCATCGCGGCCAGCAGCTCCCATGCGCGGGCGTTGATATGCGTGCCGATGATTTTTGCGTTCAAAAAATATTCGAGCTTGTGGATGGTGATCAGGAACAGCAGCGACGCCACCGCGGCATGCAGCGAGTGCGACAGGCTGACGACGACGATGACCGTGTTGGAAATCAGATTGCCGACCACAGGCAGCAAGCCGGCAAAGAAGGTGATGGCGATCATGGTCTTCGTCAGCGGCAGCTTCACGCCCGCCAGCGGCAGCACCAGGACGAGGTAGATGCCGGTGAAGATGGCATTGATGCCGGCGATGCGCACCTGCGCGAATACGATCTGCTGGAATGCATTGTGCAGGCCGAGTACGCGTGTGTGCAGCGCAACGGCGAGCGGCCGGTAGTTGCGCGGCATCGTCGTGTCGTACATCGCCGCCATGCCGCCGATCACCATGCCGATCAGCAGATGGGCAATGGTGCGCCCGGTTTCCTGCCCCAGGTTCTGCGCCAGCCCGGCATGTTCGCGCAGCCAGACGGTCATCATTTCCCGCAATGCGTCGGCGCTGGTCGGCACATGCTCCTTCATCCATGGCGGCATCTGGTCGCGCGAGGCTTCAATGATGTCGGCCATTTTCTGCATCAGCACCTCGATGTTGCCGGCATCGCTCTGGAAGAAGGAGACCACCGCCCATGTCGCGGCCGATAGCAGCGCGATGATGACGAAGGCAAGAATGGCGACCGAGATCATGCGCGCGCGGTGGTCGCTGATCTTCTTGCCCAGCGCCGGCGACAGCATGTGCACCAGCGACGACACGAGCAGGCCGGCAAACAGCGCGGCGAGCAGTCCCTGCTTGAGTACGATGATCAGCGCGAGGGCGGCAAGCAGATAGGAGGCAATGATGCTTAAATTGACTTTCTGTGGATCGTGCATGGACATTTTTCAAGGATGCGAAAAAAAACAATGCCGCTTGTCGGCGGCATGCGCATTGTATGACGACAATTGACACTGCATGTATTCAATCCGGCCAGTTTTCAACAATAAGGACCACTCCGCGTGACTCATCTCTTCTCGCCCATTTCCCTCGGACAATTGCATCTGAAAAACAGAATCGTCATCGCGCCGATGTGCCAGTACTCGGCACGCGATGGACAGGCAACCTCCTGGCACCAGATGCATCTCGGTCACCTTGCGCTTTCCGGTGCCGGCCTCCTGTTCATCGAAGCCACAGCGGTCGAGGAGCGCGGACGCATATCGACAGGCGACCTGGGCCTCTATTCGGATGCAACGGAAAAAGCGCTGGCCGATGTGCTTGCCGCGGTGCGCGCGCATTCGCCGATGCCGATCGCGATCCAGCTCGCCCATGCCGGCAGGAAAGCATCGACCAGGGTGCCGTGGGAAGGCGGCCAGCCGGTACCGGCAAGTGCAGGCGGCTGGATCGGCTCGGCGCCATCCGCATTGCCGTTCAACGACGATGGCGAAGCGCCGGAAGCATTGGACAAGGCAGGACTGCGTCGTGTGCGTGATGCATTTGTGGCCACAGCGAAGCGGGCGGCGCGCATCGGCATTAATGCCTTCGAACTGCATGCGGCACATGGCTATCTGCTGCATCAATTCCTGTCCCCGCTATCGAACCGGCGCGAGGATGAATACGGCGGCTCGCTGGAAAACCGCATGCGCTTTCCGCTGGAAGTGTTCGATGCGGTGCGTGCCGCTGTGCCGGACCAGCCGTTCGGCGTGCGGGTGTCGGCGACCGACTGGGTCGACGGCGGCTGGGATCTCGAACAAACCGTCGTCTTTGCGCAGGCATTGAAAGAGCGCGGCTGCGACTTCATCGACGTCTCCAGCGGCGGGCTGTCATCGCAGCAAAAGATTACGGTCGGACCGGGCTACCAGGTGCCGTTCGCCGCCCGCATCAGGACTGAAACCGGCATGCCGACGATGGCGGTCGGCTTGATCACAGAGCCGGAACAGGCGGAGAGCATCATCGCATCGGGGCAGGCCGACATGGTGGCGCTGGCGCGCGGCATGCTGTACGACCCGCGCTGGCCATGGCATGCGGCTGCGACGCTGGGCGCCCAGGTGGATGCGCCGCCTCAGTATCTGCGCTCGCAGCCGCGCGAGTTCAAGCATCTGTTCAAGAGGGAATAGCAGCATGGATGACTTGCCTGGTCGCAAGCACAGGATGCCTTGCGCGATGACGCTTTCGTGATGGGAATGGGGCGCGCGGCGCACCCTGCGTTCCTTGATGGCCCGGTATCAGGCGGACGCGCGCACCAGCCGCAGGTGCGTGATTTCCGACGGCGCGCCGAAGCGCTTCGGTGGTCCCCAGTAACCAGTGCCGCGACTGGTGTACACCCATAGCTGCCGCAGCCGGTTGAGGCCGGCGGTGAACGGTTGCTGCATCGGCACGAACAGGTTCCATGGATAGAACTGCCCGCCATGGGTGTGGCCCGAAATCTGCAGATCGAAGCCGGCATCGGCCGCCGCCGGTGCGCTGCGCGGCTGATGCGCGAGCAGCACCTTCACCGCCGCCTGTGCAGGCGCACCGGCCAGCGCCCGGCGTGGATCGCTGCGATGGGACGGGTCGAAATGATGGGCGCTGAAATCGGTCACGCCGGCAACGACCAGCGGCGCGCCGTCATGGCGCAGCACCACGTGTTCATTCATCAGCACCCGCAGGCCGAGACGCCGCAGTTCCGGGATCCATGCATGGGCATTCGAGTAATACTCATGATTGCCAGTGACGAAGTAGGCGCCATGGCGCGCCTTCAGTTTTGCCAGGGGCGCAGTATGCGGCGCGAGGCGGCTGACGGTGCCGTCGACGAGGTCGCCGGTGACCGCCACCATGTCGGCATCGAGCCGGTTGACCTTGTCGACGATGGCATCGAGATAGCCATGCTTGATGGTCGGGCCGACATGGATGTCGCTGATCTGGGCGATGGTGAAACCGTGCAAGGCATCGGGAAGATTGTCGATCGGCACGTCCACGTTCACCACACGCGCGGTCCGGCGCGCGTTGATGAAACCGACCAGCGTGATCGCACCCGCCAGCAGCGGCACCGCCGCCGCGCTCCAGGCAAGGAGCTCAATGTCGTACAGGCCGGACAGCCATGCGACCGCCAGCATCACGTCGCGCAGAAGGGTGAGTACGAACAGCGAAGAGAACCCGCCCAATGCCAGCAAGCCCGCCCAGGCGACGCGGTCTGACAGCGGCTGCTGGCGGATCGATGGCGCGAGCAGGCCGGCCGGCACCAGCAGCAGCGAAGCCAGAAGCCAAAGCACCCCGAACCATTGCACCACGGGCGCAACCGGCAGCGAAGGCAGGATACGCGTACCGATATACACATGCAGCAATGCAAGCAGGGAGAAGATGACGACGATACTGCGTGGGATTCGCATGTTGATCTTTGGTGAAGGAAATGGAGGGCGCCGACGACCGGCGCCACGCATGCAGGCTATGTTGGGGTAGGATGCCGCGCTTCAATAGCGGCACGCTCCGGTGCAAGGTGCGCATGGTTGCCATGCATTCAATGTTCATGCACGGCAACCATGTCGGCACTGGCTTGGGCGCTCCGCAACCGGTGCTGCAATTTCCTTCGAAACGGACGTTTAGTTTCGTACTTCGATCCGGGTAACCGTGTAACGCCCCTCGACTTTCTCGGCTACAAAACTGATCTTGTCTCCTGCTTTAACCTTGTCCAGCATGGCCGGCTCCGTGACCTCGAACACCATGGTCATGGGCGGCATGGAGAGGTTTTTCAGATCGCCGTGCCTGATGGTGACCTTCCTTGCGTCCTTGTCGACCTTGCGGATTTCCCCTTCCGACATCTCCGCCGACTCGGTGACGGGTGCCGCCGCGTGGGTGGCGGCATGTGCCGGCAACTGCGCGCCGAGAATGCAAGCCGCCGCCAGGTACATCAGAAATCGTTTCTTCATCATTTGCCCTTTCATCATTTGGTCACCTTGATTTTTCCGATCATGCCGGCTTCGAAATGGCCGGGGACGAGGCAGGCATAGTGGAACTCGCCCGCCTTCGTGAAATGCCATACCAGCTCCGCCTTCCTGCCCGGGCCGACATGCGCCATGTAGGGCTCGTCGTGCTCCATGCCTGGATGTTTCTTCATCAGCTCCCCGTGCGCCTTCAACTCGGCCATGGTGCCGATGACCATTTCATGCATCATCTTTCCCTTGTTCGCCACCACGAAGCGAACGGTTTCACCTTCCCTTACGGTGATTTCCGCCGGACCGAAACGCATTGTGTCGGCCATGTCGATCGTGATGGTCCGCACCGCGTTTTTCGGATCGCCCTGCCTGCCGAAGGCGTGCTCTTCGGCGGAGACCGACGCGTTTGCCTTGTGCTGATCGTGTTGCGTTCCGGTATGGGCGAACGCGACCGATGCCGGGTGGCCGAAAGCGACAACGACCATTGCCGCGGACACGATGCGGATCCTCTTGCGCTGTACCGGTTTGTGATGCACTGCCTTTTGGTGTTTCATGTTTCCCTCTTTTAATGACCGTATTTAATGATGCCCGCCATGTGCCGACGGCTTGCGCACATTCATTTCGATGTTTGCCGGCTTGCCCGACGCGGGCATCGACTGGCCACCTGCTGCATTGCTGCGGGCGGGCGCGGGGACATCACCGGTCCATTCATAGGCCACCGTTCCCGCAGGATGTTTGTACCATCCCGGGTCCCTGTAATCGCCGGGTTTCTGTTCCTTGCGCACCTTCACCACGGTGAACATGCCGCCCATCTCGACGCTGCCGAACGGCCCCTTCCCGCCCATCATCGGCAAGGTATTGTCCGGCAGGGGCATTTCCATTTCCCCCATGTCGGCCATGCCGCGCTCGCCCATGACCATGTAGTCGGGCACCAGCCTGTTGATCTGCCGGGCGACGCCGCGATGGTCGACGCCGATCATGGTGGGTACGTTATGGCCCATGGCATTCATGGTGTGGTGCGATTTGTGGCAATGGAAGGCCCAGTCGCCGGGATCGGTGGCATCGAACTCGATCGCGCGCATCTGCCCGACCGCCACATCGGTGGTCACTTCAGGCCAGCGCGATTCGGGGCGCGTCCATCCGCCATCGGTGCCGGCGACGACGAACTCATGGCCGTGCAGGTGAATGGGATGGTTGGTCATGGTCAGGTTGCCGAAGCGGATGCGCACGCGATCGCCCTGCCGCACGTTCATCGAGTCGATGCCCGGGAACACCCGGCTGTTGAAGGTGAACAGGTTAAAGTCGAGCATGGTGCTGACCTTTGGCGTGAAGCTGCCGGGATCGATATCGTAATTGCTGAGCAGGAAGACGAAATCGCGGTCGACTCGCATGAGATTCGGATCGCGCGGGTGCGTGACCCAGAACCCCATCATGCCCATCGCCATCTGCGTCATTTCATCCGCATGCGGGTGATACATGAAGGTGCCGGGGCGTTTGGCGATGAATTCATAGACGAAGGTTTTTCCCGGCGGGATGCCGGGCTGCGTCAGGCCGGTGACGCCGTCCATGCCATTGGGCAGGCGCTGGCCGTGCCAGTGCACACTGGTGTGCTCGGGCAGCTTGTTGGTGACGAAGATGCGCACGCGGTCGCCTTCGACCACTTCGATGGTCGGCCCCGGCGACTGGCCGTTATAACCCCACAGGTTCGCCTTCATGCCGGGGGCCAGCTCGCGCACCACCGGCTCCGCCACCAGGTGGAACTCCTTGACGCCGTTATTCATCCGCCACGGCAGCGACCAGCCGTTGAGCGTCACAACCGGGTTGTAGGGACGGCCGTTGGGCGGCACGAGCGGCGGCTGGGTGGCCGCGCTTGCCATCAGCGGCGCCTCGGGCAACGTCGCGGCGCCGGCACGGCTGACGAGTCCCGCGCCGGTGGCGACCGCGGCCATCGCGCCGGCGCCCTTGAAAAAATCTCTGCGTGAAACCATGATTGCTTCCTTCCTTAATGTTCTTCGGCGGCGCCGGCGGCAGGCGACACCTGGCGCATTGGCGGCATGCCAGCGCCGCCGCTGCCATTGATCGCCGCCTGGAGATCGGTTTCGGCGATCCAGAAATCGCGCTGCGCTTCGATCGCCGTATTAACGCTGTTGATCTGGTCGCGCGCATCGGCAAGCAATTCGAATACACCGGTGAGCATGCCGTTGTAGCGCAGCAGCACCTCGTCCGAAATTTTCTTGCGCAACGGCACCACTTCATCCCGGTAATGTCTGGCGAGGTCGTGCGTGGTGCGGTAGGCAGAGTACGCTTCGCGCACCTGCGAACGGGCGCGGACCGCCGTATCGGCGGCGCGATGGACCGACTGCATGTAAGCGGCTTCCGCTTTCGCCACACGCGCCCTACCCCAATCGAAAACCGGCAGTGCAAGTTCAATTTCATAACCATTCGCGCGCGCGTTGCCGGTCTCGCTTTTGTTCACGTAACCGGCATCGAACACATTGATGAAGCCGGTTGCCCGATTCAACCCCAGCGCGCTCGCGGTCGCTTCGGCATCTTGCTTCGCCATCTGCACGTCGAGCCGCTGTGACATCGCTGCCTGCTCGGCATCGACCATCGCGGCAGGCGTCTTCGGCAAGTCGGGAAGCCGTTCCGGCAACGTGAATGCGGTGTTCTCGCCCCATACACCAAGCAAGCGGACGAGCTGCTCGCGCGCCGCCGCTGCGTTGTGACGGGCACGCGCAACCTGGGTCGTGGCGTCCGCATAGAACATCTGTTCCCGGGCCTGATCGAGCTTGCTCCAGTTACCGACCTTCTCCATCCGCCGTGCCAGTTCGGCCCCGGCTTCGGCCGACAATTGCACTTGCTCCATGTATTGCGCGGTTTGCCTTGCCGCCACTGCGTTGAAATAGGCGCGGCGCGTATCCGCCGCAAGCTGCACCGCCTGCGATGCGGCCCGCAGTTTTGCCTGCGCGAAGCGTCGCTGTTCGATCTCGCTCCTGATCGGCAGGGTGAGCAGGCCGACGAGATCGAACATGACGCCCCGTTCGATCTCGACATCGCTGCCGCCGCGCAGGCGGCCGAAGGATATGCCGGGATTGCGCATGCGGCCGGCCTGGACCAGGTCGGCTTCGGCGATCCCGAGTTCGGCAAAATTCGCCTGCAGGCCCGGATTATTGAGCAAGGCAATCCGCACCGCGCTGTCCGGCGTAAGGGGTTCGGCGAGCAGGTCCCGCACCTGCCGGCTGGCGCCGGTGGATGCCGCATCAGCATTTCCCGTTGGCTTGCTGAAGCTAACTGATTGTCCGGTGCGTTCCGCCGCCATCGCGGAAACCGCATCCAGCCCGCCGTCCGCCGAGAATGTCGCACAGCCGCTCAGGACCAGCGTGGAAATGGCAAGTGCGGCAAGACGCGTACCGTCTTTTTGAAATGACATCGCGCGTCCTCCTTTCAATGATGCTTTGCGTGGACCGCGTCGTTGGCTTCCTGCGGCACGGATGCTTCTTTCATATGTCCCGCATGCCCGCCAAGTTTTCCCATCTCGTCGTTCGCGGGACGCCAGGCCCTGGCCGGGTCGCTTTCCCCGGCCGAGGTACGGTAGTTGTCGAAAACGGATTCATACCGCAGCATGGGAACTACCGCGTCTGGATGAACAGGGTTTGCACGGACGTCCGGCGGCTGGCCGGCGAGCGCGGATGGCATGTAAGGCAATGCGGCGAATGCAGCGATGGTGGCCAGTAGTGACGGCCATTGTTTGGGTGACATGATTTTCCTTCCGAATCGGCGAAACAGACGTGCCGGGGCACGCGGCGTGGTCGGGAACGGCAATGTCAGCCGATCGACGGCTGCCGTCCGTTCTCAGTGGCGATCAGGCGGAAGGATGCCGGGGCGGGCGTTCGGGCCCGGAGGGGAAGAATGCGGTGAAAGAAACGTCGGCAGGAAGAGGCACGGCTCTGAATTTCTGGTACACAGGCGTCCACGCGGCTATCGACGCCGGCGCCACAGCACCGACACAGCAGGCGGCACAGGCGCTGCAGCTCGAATGCTTGTGAACGTGTTCCGAATCGCTTGTGCCGGACAAATCATGGGACGCGTGTGCATCGTCGACCATGGAAGCCATATGGTGTGTCAGATCGGCATCATCATGAACGTCGTGATGATGCGCCTGGGAAAGCGGGGCAAGGTGAGAAGAATCGTGACCGTCCGGTCCGCAAGACGCCTGGATGATGCCGGCCATGCCTTGAAGCGGCAGAGCGGCGATCAATAGCCATAGCAGCAAAGTCTTGAGGGCGCGAATCATGGGTTTAGTCTAGCACGCGGATGAATCCAGAATGGTCGATGAAGCGCATTGTGAGCCTTCCCATGGCGGTAAGGTCAAGGACTTTTTCATGCGGACCTTGCCGGACAGGAAAGGCAACTGCCGCACGCCGCCGCCGGACCGCAATCCGGACGGACACCGCGCCGGCAAAGCCTGTAAACTGAGGCCTCTTCACCAAATCCTTCATTCCCTTTCATGCATCAGCCCGCTGCAGATGAGCGCCCCCGTGAGCGACCCCGTCCCGAGTCGCTCACCGATCTTTTCCTGTCCTTTACCTTTCTTGCACTGCAAGGATTCGGCGGCGTACTTGCCGTTGTACAACGAGAGATGGTCGAAAAGAAACGCTGGCTGACGCAGGAAGAGTTCGTCGAGGAATGGGCGGTGGCGCAGATAATGCCGGGACCGAATGTGGTCAACCTGGCATTGATGCTCGGTGCGCGCTACTTCGGTTTGCGCGGCGCGCTGGCCGCGCTTGCCGGCATGCTGTGCGTGCCGCTGATCGTGGTGTTGCTGGCCGCCATTTTCTATGCCCGCCATGCCGACAATCCGCACCTGGAGGCGGCATTGCGCGGCATGGGGGCGGTGGTTGCCGGCATGATCGCCGCCACCGGTTTCAAGCTGCTGGTCGTGCTGAAGAAGAGCGTGCTCGGCTTGCCGGCCTGTCTCGTTCTCGGTGCCGCATGCCTGGTCGCGATCGCGGTGCTGCGCCTGCCACTGGTGCTGGTGCTTCCCGTGCTGGGAAGTGTCGCCTGCGTTCTTGCCTATCGCAGGCTCAAGCCATGACCGAACTGGACATTCATCTCGGCTGGCATGAGTGGCTGCTGCTGTTCGCGCAGTACCTGATGCTGTCGCTGCTGTCGATCGGCGGGGCCATATCGACCGCGCCCGATATGCACCGCTTCCTGGTCGAACAGCAGCGGTGGCTGACCGATGCGCAGTTCAATGCCTCGATCGCGATCGCCCAGGCGGCGCCGGGGCCGAATGTATTGTTCGTCGCATTGATGGGCTGGCATGTCGGTCTCAACGGCGGCGGCATGCTGAGCGGCCTGGCGGGCGTGTTCGTGACGATGCTCGGCATCCTCCTGCCGAGCACGACGCTGACCTATGTCGCCGCGCGGTGGGGGCACCGCAACCGCGAGCTGCGCGCGGTGCGCGCATTCAAGCAGGGCATGGCGCCGATCGTGGTGGCGCTGATCCTTTCCACCGGCTGGGTCCTGGCCGGCGCCAACAACGGGTCGGTCGACGACTGGCCGCTGTGGCTGCTGACCGCCGCGAGCACGCTGATCGTCTGGCATACCCGCATCCACATGCTGTGGCTGCTGGGCGCCGGCGCGATGCTCGGGTGGTTCTGGCTTGGTTGACCGCCGGTCTTCAGCCGGCGCGGATCACGCGCCGGCATGCAACCCTCCCTTACCGTCTCAACTCCCATTGCCGCGCCGGCATCGCAATGATCTCGCGCCCGTTCGGCTGCCCGGCAGGTACGCTGAACGCGCTGATCCGTGCGTTAAGCGTACCGGGCGGCAAGCTGGCCGTATCCAGCTGCAGGTAGGCATAGGTCCTGTCGGCAGAGATGTTGAACACGCCAAGCTGCGGCGCGTAACCGGTCGCCGGCAACAGCTCGACATTCTGGATGCCGGTACCGCGCACTTCCAGCAGGGTCTGTCCGGTGACGATGGCGCCGTGGGCCGGTGCCATCGTCACCGTCGCGGTGAAGGGTGCCGACGATGCGGTGCCGTTGGCGAACTGCCATCTGCGCGCAGGCATGGCGATGATCTCCGCGCCGTTGCTCTGTCCGGGCGCGACATTGTATGCAGCGATCCGCACATCGCGGACCCCGTCCGGCAGGGAACGGGTATCGAAATCCAGCCAGGCGACCGTCTTGTCGGTTGAGACATTGAATACACCGAGGCGCGGCGTATAGCCGTTGGCGGGCAGCAGTTCGGCATTGACGATGCCGCTGCCGCGCACTTCCAGCCGCGTGATCCCGCTGACGACGGCGCCGTTCGCCGGCGCGACGGCAACCGCGGCGGTGAATGCGGCCGGCGGAACGACCGGATTGTTGATGCTCCATGTACGGGCCGGCATCGCGGCGATCTCGTTGCCGCCCGCCTGTCCGGGCGGGACGTTATAGGTACTGACGCGGGCGTTGAACGGCCCGTTCGGCAATGTCGTTGTGTCAAGATCGAGCCAGGCGAGCGTGCGGTCGCCGGTGATGTTGAAGCGCGCGTGGACCGGCGTGTAGCCGTTGGCCGGCAATAGCTCGGCATTGGCCATCTCGTTCCCGCGCAGCTCAAGCCTCACCTTGCCGCTCAGCGTCGCGCCGTTTTCCGGGGCCGCCGATGCATAGGAAAAGAACGGCGCATACGGATTGCCCGAACAGCCCGGACTGAGCTGGCAACTGTTGAAGTAGCGCCCTTCCACCGTCCATACCGTGGGACGCGTCTGGGTGCCGGTACTCGACGTACCGATATCCGCGTCTCCTCCACCTCCGCATGCACTTAGCAACATGACCAGGCCCATCGCCGGGATCGCCTTCAGATTGTTCAACATCGTCGTATCTCCAGTAAGTACACGCAACGCAGCCTTGCGGAAGGATGAGTTATACAAACGCCAAGGTGCGGACAGGACTGCTCTCTCCCTGCATATCACCTTCCGAGCTACTTCGAGTTACAAAAGCGAAGTAGGTTTTTGGGCCGGATGCCGCGGAGTTGATCGCGCTCAAACACTGGCGATATGCGAGGGAGACTTAGTGATGTCGACAACGGGTCTCAATGGAATGCGGGACTGCATGCGTCGATGCAGTAAACTGCATTGCTTAATTTTTAAGCAACTAAATCCCGCAAAAACTTAGTGTGGTTGAGGAATGACCATGCATCGACGTTGCCGAGTGTCGGACAAAAACAACTAAGTCAATTAGTCATACTGATATCGGTTGCGCGGACATCAAGTCCCTGCTTCATTCCAGACGCCTTGTCCGGATCGTCACGCAGCCCTTTGCTGCTTCGATGGACTGGACAAACGAATGCGGACGCATCACCATCGGACCTCGATTCCGTGTATTGCAACGCCCATCCGACCTCGACAGCATGAACAGCGCAACTCCGCAGACCGATACGAACGACCCCGACATTGCCAATTCATTACGCACCGACCAGATCAGCCAGCTCTATGCGACCGCGCCTATTGGTTACATCGGCACGGTCATCGCCACGCTGGCGACGGCTGCCGTGCTGCGCGACCGCGTGCCGGATCACCTGTCGCTGTTATGGATCGGCGTGACCGTCCTGGTGGCGATGGCGCGCGGCGTATTGTCGTGGCGATTCGCACGTTGTCCGGCCGAGCAGAAGAGCGATTCGCGCTGGATGCGGTGGTTCCAGATCTCGGCGTTCGCCGCCGGCTGCGGGTGGGGACTGGGCGGCATATTGATGTTCGTCCCGGACAGCATCCGCCATCATATGATGCTCGACCTGCTGCTGCTCGGCATGGTCACGGCGGGCATTTACTCTTATGCGATCCACCTGCGTACCTTCGTCGTCTATGCCGCGCCGATCATGGTCGGCGGCTTCGTCGGCCTGTCCACGCTGCCGGACCTGGAATGGCGCGGCTACCTGATGTTCACTTCCACCCTCTACGGCGTTACTGCGCTGATGTTCGCCCGCATCCTGTCGCGCTCGCTCAATAACGCCATCCTCCTGAAATACCAGAACGCGGCGCTGGCCGAGGCGCTTGGCCAGAAATCCCAGCTGGCCGAGCAAGCCAACATCGCGAAGTCGCGCTTCCTGGCCGCTGCCAGCCACGACCTGCGTCAGCCGGTGCATGCGCTCGGGCTGTTCCTTGCCTCCCTGAACCGGATGCCGCTGCCCGCGCCGGCCTTGCAGACCGTCGCCGACATGGAGTCCTGCGTGGCGGCAACCAATGACCTGTTTTCATCGATCCTTGATATCTCGCGGCTGGACGCGGGCGTCATCCAGCCGGAGCCGACGACGTTCGCGCTGGCGCCCTTCGCGCGCCGGATCGTGACGGAGCATCAGTTGATCGCGCGCGGCAAGGGACTGGGATTGCGTTTTCATCTGTCTCCCCGGCTCGAACAAGCCTATGTGCACACCGATGCGCCCCTGCTGGAGCGCGTGCTGCGTAATCTGCTGCAGAACGCGATCCGCTATACGGAAACGGGAAGCGTACTGTTTGCGCTGCGGCGGCGCGGCAACGGGCTTGCCATCGATGTGATCGATACCGGACCCGGCATTCCCGATCATCTCCTGTCGGACATCTTCCAGGAATTCGTGCAGCTTGCGCCGCAGACGCACGAGCGCCGCCAGGGATTGGGCCTCGGATTGTCGATCGTCCGACGGTTGGGCGACCTGCTGCATTACCGCATCGACGTGGCCTCGCGTGTCGGTCATGGCACGCGCTTCCGTGTCGATATGGCACTGTGCGATTCTCCTGTCCCGCCCTCGGCGCATGCATTGAATGCGGCCCCGGAACTGTCGCTGCAAGGCAGGCTGGTCGTGGTGCTGGATGACGATCCGGTGATCGTGCGTGCGCTGACCACCCTGTTGTCGTCATGGGGTGCACAGGTTCACGGCGGCCATACCTACGACGAATTGCTGGCGGAAGCGGCGGCGTTCAACCGTTGCCCGGATCTGATCATCAGCGATTTCCATCTGCAGGGAACGCTTTCGCAGGAAGCCGTCATCGACGGCATCGCGGCCATCAGCCGCTTGCGCGACGAGTTTGCCGAAAACATACCGGCGATCCTGGTGACCGGGGAAACCGATACACGGCAACTCCGGCATGCGTATTCGAGCGGGCTTCTGGTGTTGCACAAGCCGTTGCAGCCGGCACTGCTGGCGTCGCACTTGGCAACGCTGTTCAGGGAGCCGGTGACAAGTCCGGATGGGAATGCGAACGAAGCAATATGAACACGGCCGGACGAGTACGAACCTCATCCGTTCTTTTCATTTCGCCTACCACCGCGCTACCTGATGTGACCGATATCGGATGCCAGGATGGCATACGGATTCCTTCACGTGCCATGAAGGAAAAGATATCCGAAGACCACGCCGAGGATTACCGCAAGGAGGAGACTCCAGGCGCGCCGCGTTCGTACATGCGCATGTTCGCGCCGGTACTGTTGCGGTGAGTAGAGCGCCCGATTGATTTTCTCCCGTCCGCCATCGCGATCGAGGTCAAAGATGGTTTTCTTCTTGTTTTTCATGATTGGCACGTGAACTGAACAAAAAGAAGATTCGGTTGAGGATACTTCGACTACCGCAGTTTCCTGATCGAAAGCGATTCCCTCATTTCCAGCCCAGGGAAGCTTCATCAAAAGCTCCTGCACGCATCAGGCAAGAACGACGCGGGCTGCAGGAATGACCATTTCTCCTGCTGAAGTTCAATCCATCACCACCCCGCAGCGCGCGCGGACAACACCGCCTGTGTCCGGCTCACCACCCCGAGCAGTTTGAATATCGCCGTCAGGTGGACCTTGACGGTGGGTTCGGAAATATCGAGATGATTCGCGATATCCAGGTTGCTCTTGCCCGCCACCAGCGCACGCAGCACTTCCTGCTGGCGCGGTGTCAGCATCTCCAGCGCCGAGCGCATCGCACCGTCGGCGCCGGGAATGCGCAATGCCTGCGCGATGGCATCCCGCAGTGTGGATTCGGATGCGCTCTTCGGCACGAAGGCCGCCGCGCCGGCATCCTGCACCGCCTGGGCGACATGCGTTTCACCGGTGACCACGATGACCGGCACGCCCGGCATGGTTGAACGCCATTCGATGAGCAGCGCCAGTCCGTCGGCATCGGGAAGGTTGAAGTCGAGCAGAACCAGATCCAGCTTCGATGCCTGCCGCGCAGCGCTGCGGGCCTGATCGGCGTTGCCGGCGGCAATGACGTTGGCAAGGGGAAGCAGCGAGGTGATCTGCTGCATCAGCGCGCCGCGCACCAGCGGATGGTCGTCGACAATCAATACGGTGGTCATGAAAAATTCCTATTGCAATATGGACTACCCTGCTCAGCGGCTCATCAGCAGGAATGCCTGCATGACCGCCACCTGAGATTCATCCAGCGCCGTCGGCAGGGTATCGCCGAAGGCGGTTCGCTCGTCGACGGCCCATGTGGTGCCGGCCGCGCCGGTATTGTCTGCCTGCCCCTGCTCCCGCAGGCGTCCGAAGCGCGCATCGACCACGGTATCGAACTGGCTGTCGAGCATATTGGCCAGTGCGGGCGTGACGTTGCGCAGTTCCATCACGTTGCGCTGGCGTACCACGAACGTGCCGGGCACGGCGCCCGATTCGCTCCAGCGCACATTCTGGAAACAGACACGCAACTCCTGCGGATTGCCGTTGCTGTCCAGATAAGCATAGCGGTCCGGACTGCCGGCGGTACGGCCTTCCGGCATTGCGATACCGGCGGCCTGCATTGTAGCAATCAGGTTTGCCCCGCACAAAGCGGTATTGGCGGCGCCCGCCACGCGTCCGGTCGGTGCTGTGGGCGTGTCGCCCGGCGCGATGCCGTTGCCGTCATGAAAGCGGTCGTAGGCGATAGCCCAGCCCTGCACGAAGTCGCTCGCGATGCGCTGGTACACCGCATTGCGCTGCACGTCTTTCGCGATCGAGACGGTGCCGAGGATCAGGCCGATGATGACCAGCACGACCGACAGTTCGACGATGGTGAAACCGCGCTGGCGGCGCAATGAAGAGACGAAGGCTGGTGCGGATGCTGTTACGGATCGCAGATGAAAAATTGGCATGACTTGGTGTCCGGAAATGGGTGCCTTGTCGGCAAAAAATGTGTGACGATCAACGGAACATGTCGGCGCTGTCGGCGGTAATGGCATTGGTGCGCAATTCGGCAGCAAGCGCGGATGCGTCGGTGCGGATGGGCTGGAATTCCGTCACCCGCTGGTCGGCGATCACCTTGGCCGCGATCGCCACGGCGAGCGTTGCCGCGGAGGCGGCGGTAGCGACCGCGTTTGCCGCCACCGCCGCCGCACCGGCGGCGATGATGCCGGCCAGCGCGCCTTGCGACACCAGCGTTTGCGACACGGCAATGAGCATGGTGGCGGCAGCGGTGGATACGCCGGCCGCGGCCGAGGCGACGCCGGCGGTGGCGCCGGCGCTCTTGGCGCCGGCCATTTCGGCGGCGAGTTCGAG
>NZ_DAIUCO010000086.1:0-18586 GCF_036846085.1 Noviherbaspirillum sp.
CCGCGGCGGTATGCGCAAGGATGACAGGCGTAAATTCCATGAACCGCTCCCGATAAGTAAGTTGATGGGAGCATTGTCGTCACGCGTAGGGGGCGGTGACAGCGGATTGCGACGAAACGACGATATCGAGCCGTGAACCGTCACGGTATGGCGTGAACGGAGGCGATATCCGGCGCACGCGGTGTGCGCCGGCGCGACATTAGAAACCGACGGCCTGCCCGTCCCGCCGCGGGTCGCTGGCGACGACATAGCCATCCTGCAACTTCCAGGCGAACTGGGCGGCGCCGAAATCCATGTAACTGTCGGCAATGCGTTCGATCTTGTGGCCGCGTGCGAGCAGGTCGGCAACCACATCCGGCGGGATACCGGTCTCCATGTCGACGGAAATGCCTGCATTGACCTTCCAGCGCGGGGCGTCGCAGGCTGCCTGCGGCTGCTGGTGATGGGACAGCATACGAACGATTGCCTGCAGATGGCCCTGCGGCTGCATATTGCCGCCCATGACGCCGAAGCTCATCTGCGGCTGGCCGTCCTTCGTAAGAAAGCCGGGGATGATGGTGTGGAAGGGCCGCTTGCCGGGCCCAACGCAATTGGGATGCGACGGATCGAGCGAAAAACCGTAGCCGCGGTTCTGCAGGCTGATGCCGGTTCCCGGCACCACTACGCCGGAGCCGAATCCCATGTAATTGGATTGGATAAAGCTGATCATCATGCCGCTCTCGTCGGCGGCGGTCAGGTAGACGGTGCCGCCTTTCGGCGGCGTGCCGTGCTGAAATTCCCCGGCGCGGCGTATGTCGATCCGCTTCGCCCGGTCGGCCAGGTAACCGTCGTCAAGCAACTGGGCGGCGTTCACTCCCGTCATATATCGGCTGTCCGCGACCCATTGATAGGTATCGGCAAATGCCAGTTTCATTGCCTCGATCTGCAGGTGCAGGCTGTCGGCCGAGTCGACCGGATAGCGGCCCACGTCAAGCTGCTCCACGATACCCAGCGCCATCATTGCGGCGATGCCCTGTCCGTTGGGAGGGATCTCATGCAGCGTATAACCGGCATAGTCCTTCTGCAGCGGTTCGACCCACTCCGGTGCATAGCCCGACAAGTCATCCAGCGCCATCACGGCGCCGTTTTCCTTCGCATGCCTGACGACCGCTTCCGCCAGTTCGCCACGGTAGAAATCATCGCCATGGCTTTCGGCAATCCGGGTCAATGTCCGCCCGGCATCCTCGAACCGGAACAGCTCGCCGACCATCGGCGCTCTTTCATGGGGCATGAAGGCCTGGGCAAAGCCCGGCTGATTTTTTAATAGAGGGATCGCCGCACCCCATTTGTGCTGGACGATGGGCGCGACCATATGTCCGCGCGCCGCTAGTTCGATGGCCGGTTCCAGCAGATCGGCGAACGGCAGCTTGCCGAATTTGTCCGACAGCGCGACCCAGCCGGCAATGACGCCCGGCACCGTCACCGCATCCCAGCCGCGATGCGGTATCTTGCCGCCATGCTTGTTATTGAAATAGTCGGGCGTCCACGCGGCTGGCGCGGGACCGGACGCATTCAGTCCATGCAATCGTTCTCCATCCCAGAGGATGGCAAAGGCATCGCCGCCCAGTCCGCACGACACCGGCTCGACGATCGTCAGCGCCGCGGCGGCGGCAATGGCGGCGTCGACAGCGTTGCCCCCTTTGAGCAGCATGCGAAGCCCGGCTTGTGCCGCCAGCGGCTGGGACGTGGAGACAATGTTCCGCGCGAACAGCGGCGTGCGGATCGAGGGATAGGGATTGGTCCAGTTGAAATCAGGCATGGCCGGTTTGCCTTTCGGGCTGGTTCGACATGGATGGATCAAAGCAAGCAACAGGCCTGTTGGCGCCTGGGCGCCCCCCGTGCGTGTGACGCAGCCTGCGGGATCAGACGACGCCCTTGCCGCGCAGCTTCCTGATTTCGTCCTGCTCCATGCCGAGGACTTCGCGCAGTACATCCTCGGTATGCTGCCCCAGCAGCGGCGGCGGCAGGTCATAGGACGGCGGCGTCACCGACATTTTCATCGGGCTGCCGACCAGTTTCACCTTGCCGGCGGTGGGATGCGGCAGGTCCACCTGCATGTTGCGCGCCGTTACCTGGGGATTGACGAATACCTCGTCCAGATTGTTGATCGGACCGCAGGGCACGCCGGCCGATTCCAGCAGGTCGATCCATTCCTGCTTGGTTTTGGTCTTCACCATGTCCGCCAGCAGGGGTACCAGCACGTCGCGATGGCGGACCCGCATCGGATTGGTTGCGAACCGCTCATCCTCGGCCAAGTCAGGCCTGCCGCCGGCGCCAACGAATTTCCGGTACTGCCCGTCGTTGCCCACCGCCACGATGATGTGGCCGTCGGACGTCGGAAATGTCTGATAGGGCACGATATTGGGATGCGCATTGCCCCAGCGCTTCGGCGGATTGCCGCTCGCCAGATAGTTGGTATTCATGTTGGCGAGCATGGCAACCTGCACGTCGAGCAGCGCCATATCGATGTACTGCCCTTCGCCGGTACGGTCGCGATGGGCCAATGCCGCCATCACAGCGATGGTGGCGTACATGCCGGTCATCAGGTCGGAAATGGCGACGCCCGCTTTCTGCGGTCCGCCGCCCGGCATATCATCGCGCTCGCCGGTTATGGACATGAAGCCGCCCATGCCCTGGATGATGAAATCGTAGCCGGCGCGCTGCGCATAGGGACCGTCCTGGCCGAAACCGGTGACTGAACAGTAAATCAGGTCCGGCTTCTCTTTCTTCAGGGATTCATAGTCCAGGCCGTACTTCTTCAATTGCCCGACTTTGTAGTTTTCCAGGATGACATCCGACTGCCGCGCCAGCCGGCGCACGATGTCCTGTCCTTCCGGGCTGGCAATGTCGACGGTGACGGAACGCTTGCCGCGGTTGGCGGCGAGATAGTACGCCGCTTCGGTGGTGTCGTTGCCCTGTTCGTCGCGCAAGTAGGGCGGGCCCCAGGAGCGGGTATCGTCGCCGGCGCCGGGGCGCTCGATCTTGATCACGTCGGCGCCGAGGTCGGCCAGGTTTTGCGCGCACCACGGTCCGGCGAGGACGCGGGTCAGGTCGAGGACACGCAGGTGTCCCAATGCTTTTTTCAGTGACGAGTCAGCCATGGTTCGGTTACCGGTGTAGTGAAGGGATGGCAGGGAGAATGCCACGCCGATTTTAACCCTGACAAACAGGTAACGCTTTGATGTCGGCCCGGTCCACGCGATCGCCGCTTCGGGATTAGACTATGTCCCTTTGTTAACAGCGGCAGATCATCATGTGGCCATACCCAAAAATCATCGCGCACCGTGGCGGCGGCACGCTGGCTCCGGAAAACACGCTCGCGGCAATGCGTTGCGGCATGCAGTACGGATTTCGCGCCGTTGAATTCGACGTCATGCTGTCAGGTGATGGCGTTCCGGTGCTGATGCATGATCCTCAATTCGGGCGGACCGTTCCGGGCAAGGGCAGGGTGGCGGAGACCCTGGCGAAAGACCTTGCGGCAATGGACGCAGGCGCCTGGTTCGGCAGCCGGTTTGCCGGCGAACCGGTGCCGACGTTCGAGGAGGTGGTCCGGTTCTGCAAGCAAAACCGTATCTGGATGAACGTGGAGATCAAGCCGTCTCCCGGCACCGATGAACAGACCGGGCATGTCGTTGCGGAAACCACGGCGCGGCTGTTCGGCGACGAACTGGACGCGCGTGCCGGCCTGGCCGACTTGCCGCTGTTTTCGTCATTCTCCTTCGATGCCTTGGCCGCCGCGCACCGTGCAGCGCCGGGTATCCCGCGCGGATTTCTGGTGGACACCATCCCGGGTGACTGGCAGGCGCGCCTGCAGGCACTCGACGCGAGCGCCCTGCATACCAACCATAAGAATCTGACGGCCATGCAGGCGCATGCCGTCAAGGACGCCGGTTATGGCCTGTTTTGCTACACGGTCAACGACGCCGCACGGGCAAAGGACATATTGGCGTGGGGCGTGGATGCATTCTGCACCGACCGGATCGACCTGATCGGACCAGGATTCAGCGGAGGATAGCCATCACCCGCCGCAACGGAACGGCATACCCCGGATGGAAAGGCGGTGCCTGGTTGACTAAATTGCAATCTCTTTTGCGTCCCGCGCCGCCGCGATTCGCCCCTCCGCCGGGCAGGCTTCATAGAGGGCTTATCACGTATAATCAACGGTTTGCATGCTTGCCACTATTCCACCATCGACCATGAACTCGTCTGAAATCCGCGATAAATTCCTGAAGTTTTTCGAATCCAAGGGCCACACGATTGTCGCGTCCAGCCCGGTCGTTCCCGGCGACGATCCCACGCTGCTGTTCACCAACGCCGGCATGAATCAGTTCAAGGATGTCTTCCTCGGCTTCGACAAGCGGCCGTACACCCGTGCGACCACGTCGCAGAAATGCATCCGCGCCGGCGGCAAGCACAATGACCTGGAGAACGTCGGGTACACCGCCCGCCATCACACCTTTTTCGAGATGCTGGGTAACTTCAGCTTCGGCGACTACTTCAAGCACGACGCGATCCAATATGCATGGGAGTTGCTGACGGACGTCTTCAAGCTACCGAAGGAAAAGCTGTGGGTCACCGTGTATGCGGAAGACGACGAGGCCTACGAGATCTGGAACAAGACCGTCGGCGTGCCGGCCGAACGCATCGTGCGTATCGGTGACAACAAGGGCGCACGCTATGCGTCCGACAACTTCTGGATGATGGGCGACACCGGCCCCTGCGGTCCCTGCACCGAAATTTTCTACGACCACGGCCCCGAAGTGCCCGGCGGCCCGCCCGGATCGCCCGATGAAGACGGCGATCGCTACGTCGAAATCTGGAACAACGTCTTCATGCAATTCAACCGCGACGAAGCGGGCGTCATGCACAAATTGCCCAAGCCGAGCGTCGATACCGGCATGGGCCTGGAACGCATCACCAAGGTGATGCAAGGCGTGAATTCAAACTACGAAATCGATCTGTTCGTAAACCTGCTCGCCGCCGCGAGGAAGGCGGTGGACGCCGTCGGCGCCAGCGGATACGACGTGAATTCGCCTTCGCTGAAGGTGATTGCCGACCATATCCGTGCCTGCACGTTCATCGTGGTGGACGGCGTCATTCCGAGCAATGCCGGCCGTGGCTACGTGCTGCGCCGCATCGCCCGACGCGCGATCCGTCACGGCTACAAGCTCGGCGCGCGCAAGCCGTTCTTCCATTCGCTGGTACCGGCGCTCGTCGCCGAGATGGGCAACGCCTATCCGGAACTGCGACAGAACGAAAAGCGTGCGACCGAAGTGCTGAAGCAGGAAGAAGAAGCATTCTTCCGCACCATCGCCAACGGCATGGAAATTCTCGACCGGGCACTCGCATCCGGTGCGAAACAGATCGATGGCGACACCGCCTTCAAACTGCACGATACCTATGGCTTCCCGGTCGACCTGACCGCCGATGTCTGCCGCGAGCGCGGCGTCACGGTGGACGAGGCGCGCTTCAACGTGCTGCTCGGCGAACAACGCCAGCGTGCGCGCGAGGCCGGCAAGTTCAAGATGGCGCAAGGACTGGAATACAGCGGCAGCGCCACGACTTTCCACGGCTATGAAAAGCTGATTCACGACACCGCCCGCGTGACCGCGATCTATGTCGACGGCACGGCGGTGGAACAGGCCAATTCCGGCGACGACGCGGTCGTGGTGCTCGACCATACACCGTTCTACGCCGAGAGCGGCGGCCAGGTCGGCGATACCGGCGAACTGCGCAATGCCGCTACCCGCTTCCTGGTCGAGGACACGCTGAAGATCCAGGCAGACGTATTCGGCCATCATGGGCGAGTGGTCGAAGGTTCGATCAAGGTCGGCGATGTGATGAACGCCAACGTCGATGCGGAAAAGCGTGCCAGGACAGTACGCAATCACAGCGCTACCCACCTGATGCACAAGGCGCTGCGCGAAGTGCTCGGTTCGCACGTGCAGCAGAAGGGCTCGCTGGTCAATGCCGATCGCACGCGTTTCGACTTCGCGCATAACGGTCCGCTCACCGACGAGCAGATCCGCAAGGTGGAAGCCATCGTCAATGCCGAAATCCTTGCCAACCATGCGACGCAGGCCCGCGTGATGGCGATCGATGAAGCGCAGAAATCGGGCGCGATGATGCTGTTCGGCGAAAAATACGGCGACGAAGTGCGGGTGCTGGACATCGGCAGCAGCCGCGAACTCTGCGGCGGCACGCACGTGCAGCGTACCGGCGACATCGGTTTGTTCAAGGTCGTCGCCGAGGGCGGCGTGGCTGCCGGCGTACGCCGTATCGAAGCGGTGACCGGCGACAATGCGCTGGCCTATCTTCAATCGCTGGAATCGACCGTCAACCAGGTGGCAGGTACGCTGAAGGCGTCGCCATCGGAAATTTCCGCCCGTATCGGCAGCATGCTGGACCAGGTCAGGGCGCTGGAAAAGGAGCTTGCCGCGGCCAAGGGCAAGCTGGCGTCCGCCCAGGGCGACGAACTCCTGGCCGAAGCGGTCGACGTCAACGGCATCAAGGTGCTGGCCGCGACGCTGAACGGCGCCGACGTCGCGACGCTGCGCTCCACCATGGACAAGCTGCGCGACAAGCTGAAAACCGCGGCGATCGTGCTGGCGGCCGTCAATGACGGCAAGGTCAGCCTGATCGCCGGTGTCACCGCTGATGCGACATCGAAAGTGAAGGCCGGCGAACTGGTCAACTTCGTTGCCCAGCAGGTAGGCGGCAAGGGCGGCGGCAGGCCCGACATGGCGCAAGCCGGCGGCACCGATCCGAGCGGACTGCCGAAGGCGCTCGGCGGCGTGGCCGGGTGGGTGCGCGAGCGCGCATGATTCTGACCTGAATGACCTGAGCGGGAGCTCCTGTATGGATTATCGATATTGCCCGATGTGCGCCGCCCCTCTCGTCGAGAGGGCCGATGCGGGCGAAGGCGGCAAGACCCGCCTCGCCTGTCCGGATGGTCACTGGACGCATTGGGACAATCCGCTGCCGGTTCTGGCGGCGCTGGTGGAAGTCGAGGGCCGCATCCTGCTGGCGCGCAACGCGGCCTGGCCGGAGAAGGTGTTCGCGCTCATTACCGGATTCATGGAACGCGGCGAGACGCCGGAGCAGGGCATCGCACGCGAGCTCAAGGAAGAGACCAATCTCGACGCCGATGAGGTCAACCTCATCGGCGTCTATGAATTCATCCGCAAGAACGAGCTGATCGTTGCCTACCATGTAAAAGCCTCCGGCGAGATCCGGTTGTCGGAAGAACTGGTCGATTTCCGGCTGGTCGCGCCGGAAAAGCTGCGGCCATGGCGGGCCGGAACCGGTTATGCGATGGCGGACTGGATGCGTGCCCGGGGCTTGCCGGTGGAGTTTCTCGACTGGCCCGCCTCCTGAATTCCGGTCTCCTTGTTGCGACGCACCAATGCGTTCCGCTTTGGGGTAGAATCGCTCGCTCCACTAGCGTTGCTTCTTTTCGGGAACACCAATATGGAATTTGATAAAGAGCTCGACGCACGCGGCCTGCATTGTCCGCTGCCGATTCTGAAGGCCAAGAAGGCGCTTGCAGAAATGACAAGCGGCCAAATACTGCGCGTGGTGGCAACCGACAAAGGGTCGGTGCGTGACTTCCAGGCGTTCTCCAAGCAAACCGGCAACGAATTGCTTTCCCACAGTGCCGACGAGCGCGAATTCATTTTCTTCATGAAACGCAAGTAAAGTCGCCGGCTTTTCTACCCCGCCAGCGTCATGTTTTGTGCTAGTGCAATGCGCCATGAAATAAAAGCCGCATGCTCGGCAAGGCATTGAATTTAGATCCTTTTCTCCAATTGATTTTTCGCTTTTTACATCAATTTAGTGCATACTCTCAAACGTCAAAAAGAACGATCGTGCTAAATTTTGGCATGCTTGCAGAATCTCTCATATAATCCCTGTCTTATTTACGTTTACGTCAATCTTTTTCCAAAGGCATAGCTATGAAAGTCTTGGTTCCTGTCAAACGCGTGGTGGACTACAACGTTAAGGTTCGCGTCAAATCCGACGGATCGGGCGTTGACATCGCCAATGTAAAGATGTCAATGAATCCATTCGACGAAATCGCGGTGGAAGAAGCAACCCGCCTCAAGGAAGGCGGCAAAGTGACTGAAGTCGTTGCCGTTTCCTGCGGCGTGACACAGTGCCAGGAAACCCTGCGTACCGCGATGGCGATCGGCGCCGACCGCGGCATCCTGGTCGAGACCGACGCCGAACTGCAGCCTTTGGCGGTAGCAAAGCTGTTGAAAGCGCTGGCTGACAAGGAACAGCCGCAACTGATTATCCTCGGCAAGCAGGCCATCGACGACGATTGCAACCAGACCGGCCAGATGCTGGCGGCGTTGCTGGGCTGGCCGCAAGCGACCTTCGCTTCGAAGGTCGTCATCGAAGATGGCAAGGCGACAGTCACGCGCGAAGTTGACGGCGGCCTGGAGACCCTGGCATTGCAGTTGCCGGCGATCGTCACTACCGACCTGCGCCTGAACGAGCCGCGTTACGTAACCCTGCCGAACATCATGAAGGCGAAAAAGAAGACGCTGGACGTGGTCAAACCCGCCGATCTGGGCGTCGATGTCGCCCCGCGCCTGAAGACCCTCAAGGTTTCCGAGCCGCCAAAGCGTTCCGCAGGTATCACCGTGCCGGACGTTGCGACGCTGGTCAACAAGCTCAAGAACGAAGCGAAAGTCATCTAAGCATTTTTTGAGCGGCGCGACGGCTTTGCCGCGCGGGCTCATCAACCTACAGGAAAAATCATGACCGCACTTGTAATTGCAGAACACGACAACGCTTCGCTCAAGGGAAGCACACTGAATACCGTCACGGCCGCAACCCAATGCGGCGGCGATGTCCATATCCTGGTGACCGGCCAGAATTGCGGCGGCGCCGCGGAAGCCGCTTCCCGCGTCGCGGGCGTGGCCAAGGTTCTGGTCGTTGACGCTGCGCAGTTTGCCGACGGCCTGGCGGAGAACGTCGCCGAGCAGGTGCTGGCCCTTGCCGGCAGCTATTCACACATCCTCGCGCCCGCGACCGCCTTTGGAAAGAACGCGCTTCCGCGTGTTGCCGCCAAGCTGGATGTCGGCCAAATCTCCGAGATCACCAAGGTTGTTTCGCCCGATACCTTCGAGCGTCCAATCTACGCCGGCAATGCGATCGCCACTGTGCAATCGGCCGACCCGGTCAAGGTCATCACCGTCCGGACCACCGGTTTCGACGCCGCACCGACCGGCGGATCGGCCGCGGTCGAGACGGTAACGCCAGTCGGCGATTCCGGCAAATCCGCGTTCGTCTCCCGCGAGATCGCCAAGTCCGACCGGCCGGAACTCACCGCCGCCAAAATCATCGTGTCCGGTGGACGCGGAATGGGCTCCGGCGATGCATTCAAGATCCTCGAACCGCTCGCCGACAGGCTTGGCGCCGCCATGGGCGCATCGCGCGCCGCGGTCGATGCCGGCTATGTCCCGAACGACTGGCAGGTCGGCCAGACCGGCAAGGTCGTCGCGCCCCAGCTGTACATCGCCGTAGGTATCTCCGGTGCGATCCAGCACCTCGCCGGCATGAAGGATTCGAAGACCATCGTGGCCATCAACAAGGATCCGGAAGCGCCAATCTTTTCGGTGGCGGATTACGGCATTGTCGGCGACCTGTTCGAGCTGGTGCCGCAACTGGTTACCGAACTGGGTTGACCCGGCCGGCAATCATCAGTAATAAATCAAGATAAATCGTTGTAGGGAAGGCGGGACCATTCGTGGTCCTGCCTCTTTTCTGGAGCCTTGAATGAGCTACGTCGCCCCGTTGAAAGATATGCTGTTCGTCATGAACGAACTGGCCGGACTGTCCAAAGTGAATGCCTTGCCCGGCTGTGAAGACGCCAGCCCGGAAACGGTGGAGGCGGTCCTGGAGGAAAACGCGAAGTTCTGCGCCGAAGTGGTTGCGCCGCTTAACTTTTCGGGCGACAAGGAACCCAGCTTCTGGCATGACGGCAATGTCACGACCAGCAAGGGCTTCAAGGAGGCGTTCAAGGCATTCGGCGAGGCGGGATGGCAGGGTGTCCAGCATCCGGTCGAATTCGGCGGACAAGGCTTGCCCAAGCTGGTGGCGACCCCCTGCATCGAAATGCTCAATTCAGCAAACCTGTCGTTCGCACTTTGCCCGTTGCTCACCGATGGCGCCATCGAAGCGCTGATGACCGCAGGCACCGACGCGCAGAAGCAGACTTACCTGGCCAATCTGATCTCCGGCAAATGGACTGGCACGATGAACCTGACCGAGCCACAGGCCGGCTCCGATCTGTCGCTTGTGCGTACCCGTGCGGTGCCGCAGGGAGACGGCACCTACAAGATCTTTGGTACCAAGATTTATATCACCTATGGTGAGCACGACATGGCGGAAAACATCGTCCACCTGGTGCTTGCGCGGACTCCGAATGCGCCGGAAGGCGTGAAGGGTATTTCGCTCTTCATCGTGCCGAAGTTCCTGGTCAATGCCGATGGCTCGCTCGGCGCGCGTAACGATGCGCACTGCGTATCGATCGAACACAAGCTCGGCATCAAGGCGAGCCCGACGGCTGTCCTGCAATTCGGCGACCACGGCGGGGCGATCGGCACGCTGGTCGGCGAGGAAAACCGCGGCCTGGAATACATGTTCATCATGATGAACGCCGCCCGTTTCGCGGTCGGCATGCAGGGCGTCGGCGTTGCCGAGCGCGCTTATCAAAAGGCGGTGCAGTACGCAAAGGAACGGGTGCAATCGCGGGATCTGACCGGTTCCCCCGGCCCGGTCACCATCATCCATCAACCGGATGTGCGCCGCATGCTGATGTCGATGCGGGCACAGACGGAAGCTTCACGTGCATTGTCATACGTCACTGCAGCTGCCTTCGACGCTGCGCATCATCATCCGGACGAAGCGACGCGCAAAACGAACCAGGCGTTCTACGAATTCATGGTGCCCATCGTCAAGGGCTGGTCCACCGAGATGTCGATCGACGTCACGTCCACCGGTGTGCAGGTGCACGGCGGCATGGGCTTCATCGAAGAGACCGGCGCCGCGCAGTATTACCGCGATGCCCGCATCCTGACAATCTATGAGGGCACGACCGCCATCCAGGCGAATGACCTCGTCGGCCGCAAGACGGTACGCGACGGCGGCGCAACGGCGAAAGGCATCCTCGCGCAAGTCCGGCAGACCGAGGAAGAACTGGCTTCCTATGGCGCCGGCGACCTGGCTGCGATCCGTAACCAGCTGGCTGCCGGGTCCAGGGCGCTGGAGGATGTTGTCACCTACGTTGCCACCAATGTGAAGTCGGATATCAAGGGCGTGTTTGCAGGCAGCGTGCCGTACCTGAAGCTTGCGGGCATCGTACTGGGCGGCTGGCAGATGGCCCGCGCGGCCCTGATTGCGGAACGCAAGCTGAAGGCAGGCGAGGGCGATGCCGGGTTCTATCAAGCGAAAATCACAACCGCACGCTTTTTTGCCGAACACATCCTGTCCCAGGCCTCGGGTTACCGGGCAGCGATCGTGGAAGGCAGCAGCGGCGTGCTGGCACTGACGGAAGAACAGTTTTAAGAGCCGGTTGCGATAGGTAAAGGCAGTTCCGGCTGCCCTTTTTCATTCATTGCACCGTATCGAGCCGATCTAACGCAGGCGCCCGATGTAGGTTCGGTCGACATGTTCGTCCGGCGAGTGTAATGCCGACTTTTCGCCCTGTGCCTGAGGCGTTCCGAGCGGCGGCACCGCCGGGTTGCCGAAGCGCGTCATCAGCGGTACCTTGGGCGGACTGCGGACAAACAAACCGTCATTGCCGAAATAGATTTCTTGCAGCTTCTCGCAGATCACGTGCACGTCTTCCGCCGGCGTTTGCAATGCCAATTGCAATGCCACTTGCAATACATGCCGGCAATACGCCGGATCCGTCCGCATGTACTCGATATCCGTGATCCGTCCGCTTTGCCGGCGCAGGATGACATGCAAGCGTCCCATCAATGCAAATGCCTGGTTCTCCAGGGCCGCCACGGTCGTTTGCTGGTGCGCTGTCATAACACATGCTCCCCATGCTGTTCGATATCCAATCCTTCCCGTTCTGACTCGGCGGTGACGCGCACACCGACCATCAGATCGACGACAGCGAGTATGAGCCCTGTCATGACGCCGGCGTAGATCGTCGTTGCGACGACGCCAATTGCCTGCTTTAAAAGGTCTCCTTCAGCGCCACCGATGCCTTTGACCGCGAAAATGCCGGTCAGCAGTGCGCCGACAATGCCGCCTATTGCATGCACCCCGAAGACATCGAGTGAATCGTCGTATCCAAGCCGTGATTTCAACGAGGTTGCTCCCCAGTAGCACGCCGCGCCGGCAACCGCTCCGATGCAGAATGCGCCGTTGACTCCCACAAATCCCGAGGCCGGCGTGATCGCCACCAGGCCGGAGACCGCACCGGACACAAGACCCAATACCGATGGCTTTCCGCGGCGTGCCCATTCAGCGCCCATCCACGCAAGCGCACCCACTGCGGCAGCCACCTGTGTCACCAGCATCGCCATGCCTGCTCGTCCATCCGCGGCGCCGGCGGAACCGGCGTTGAAACCAAACCAGCCCACCCAGAGAAGCGACGCTCCGATCACCGTCAATACGAGGTTATGAGGCGGCATCGGTTCCTTGCCGAAGCCAACGCGCGGCCCGATGATGATTGCGGCGACCAGGCCCGAAATTCCGGCATTGATATGAACCACGGTACCGCCGGCGAAATCGAGTACCCCCATCGCCGCCAGCCAGCCGGATGGGTCCCATACCCAATGCGCGACCGGCGCATAAACGACGAGCGACCAGAGCGATACGAAAAGAATCAGTGCCGAAAATTTCATGCGCTCTGCGAATGCGCCGGTAATCAAGGCTGGTGTGATGATGGCGAATGTGAGCTGAAACAGCATGAACACACTTTCCGGAACCGTCGGCGCGATATTGTGCACGGTCAGCTTGCCGGCTTCCTTCATGAATGCCAGACCCTGCAACATCATCCGGTCGCCGCCGCCAAGAAACGCACTTCCCGGCGAAAACGCAAGGCTGTACCCGATCAGGACCCATAGCGCGGTCACGACGCAGGCTGCCGCAAAACTATGCGCCGCGGTCGTCAGCACGTTTTTCTTGCGCACCATGCCGGCATAGAAAAGCGCCAGACCGGGAATGGTCATCATCATTACCAATGCAGTCGACGTCAGCATCCATGCCGTATCGCCGGCACTGATGGTAGAGGCGTCGACCAGGGTCGGCTTGGTAAGGGCAGGAGCAGGGGCGTCCACGGGTAACGAAGCGACGCTGCTCTCGGCTTTTAGCGCTGCCGGCGCAGTGCTGCCCGGTCCGAAGCCTGCGGCAGTCTCATTTGACGGCACCATGACCTCGACCAGACCCGAAGGATGCTGTGGCGACCCGGGCTGCTCCGCCCGGGCGAGCGTAATCGTCAGGCAAAACAGCAGGCCGGTAAATGTGAGTAACGCAGAGGCGGCACGCATCTTCATGAAAACTCCCATTGGCGATTGATGAAATAGGCGCGATCGCGCATATGTTTCATCAATGCACTTTTTGTGCCATGCAGCAATAGGCTAAAACCTGGAAGAAAATCGCCGAATGGTCGTTTTTAGATTGCAATTGCACCAATCTGGTGTTGCAAAGGAGAAATTTGTGCGTGGGTGCGGTGCCGGAAAGAAGGCAACCGCTACTTGATGATCAGCCGAACGAGCCGCCGGTATAAAGGAGGTCGAATGTGCGAGCAAGCGTGGCGATGAAGACAGTTGCACCGACCGCGGTCGTCAGCACCAGAAGCACCGCGAGAGGCCAGCGGGAGGCAGACTGCCTGCCTGAATGGAGGTTGTGTTGCGCATCCCATTTTTCGTCCGGCGTCAGGCCGATAACGAGGGCTTCGATGAAGCCGGCAAAAACGGACACCGGAAACAACACCAGGTGCACCCAAGCCCACATGTCCTTTTTGCCGTACAGATAAAAACGATGAAAGCCCAGTCCGCCGAAAAGGAATGCCAGCAAGGTGGCAAGGGTTTTGTTCTTGTGCGATGTATTCATGTTTAAAAGAGGTTTGCTTTCCTTGTAGGCTGGCTAGTGTGCACGAGGGCTGGCAACTAGGCAACGAAATGCAAATGGCCAAGTCGCATGGCGTTCTGCGATCCATCCCTTCTTTGTCGCCAACCCGGTTCGAGGTTGCTGGGGGCGTCGTAACCAGCTATAATTGCCGGCTTTTCCGTGTTCGAACACTTTTTGGAAACATTATGGTCGTTATCCGTTTATCCCGTGCCGGCGCCAAGAAGCGCCCTTTCTTCAACATCGTTGCAACCGACTCGCGCAACCGCCGCGACGGCCGCTTCATCGAGCGACTCGGTTTCTATAACCCGGTTGCTTCCGGCAAGGACGAAAGCTTCCGCATCGCTCAGGACCGCCTGGCGCACTGGCAGGGCGTGGGCGCGCAGCTTTCCCCGACAGTGGAACGCCTCGTGAACCAGTCCGGCAAAAAGGCTGCTGCGTAATAACGCTTCCTTCAGCCTGTTTCGACGTTGTCGCGCAAGACCGCTTCCGGGGTCGACATCCCCGATGACCTTGTACTGGTCGGGCATGTGACCGGCGCCTATGGCATACATGGATGGGTCCGTATCCGGCCCTACTCTTCAGATGCTGACGCAATGTTGCATGCGACGACATGGTGGCTGGACAAGCCTGATCTGCGCGACGTCGACATGATGCAGGCAAAGATGCATGGAGAAGATGTTGTCGCAAGGCTGATGGGTGTAGCGGACCGCAATGCCGCCGAAGCGCTGAAAGGCGCCACAGTCCAGGTTCGACGCAGCCACTTCCCGGCGCTGGAAAGCGACGAGTTTTACTGGATCGACCTGATTGGCCTGAAAGTACAAAACCTCGATGGCGAATCGATGGGCGAAGTCAGTGATCTGATGGACAACGGCGCGCATCCCATACTGCGGGTCACCGCGCCTGCCGTTGAAGGGGAAAAGCCAAAAGAGTGGTTGATTCCCTTTGTTGATCAGTTCGTCAAAACCGTCGACCAGGCGGAAAAAAGAATTACGGTGGACTGGGGGCTGGATTATTAAGCCTCCGGCATTCGGAAAAGGACGGCGCAATGCAATTCGATGTCGTGACGCTCTTTCCGGAAATGTTCGTCGCCATCACGCAGTCGGGGATCACCCGACGCGCATTCGAACAAAAGAAATGTGAACTGGCGCTGTGGAATCCGAGGGATTTTACAACCGACAATTACCGGACCATTGATGACCGTCCTTATGGGGGTGGGCCAGGAATGGTCATGCTGGCGAAGCCGCTCGAATCCGCAATCAATGCGGCGAAAGCGCGCCAGTCGAAGCAAGGCTTGCCTGCGCCCCGGGTCGTCTATCTGTCGCCGCAGGGCCGGCCGTTGACTCATGATCGGGTAATGGCAATGACGGCGGAGCCGGGATTGGTATTGCTCTGCGGTCGTTATGAGGCAGTGGATCAGCGTTTGCTGGATCGTTGCATCGATGAAGAAATCAGCCTCGGCGATTTCGTCCTCTCCGGTGGCGAACTGCCGGCGATGGCATTGATGGATGCGGTAATCCGGCAATTGCCCGGTGTATTGCACGACGACGCATCCGCCGTGCAGGACAGCTTCGTCAATGGTTTGCTGGACTGCCCGCATTACACACGGCCGGAGATTTACGAGAATGTCACGGTCCCTGCGGTATTGATGAGCGGGCATCATGTGGAGATCGAAAAGTGGCGGCGCGAGCGAGCCCTTGAGGCAACTTGGCGCAAGCGCCCCGATCTGATCATCCAGGCACGCACCGCAGGATTGCTGTCGCGGGCAGATGAAAGATTTTTGAGCAGTTTGCAGTAAAGCGCGGGCGAAGCAGGATGTTTCGCCTGTATTTGTAACCCCATCCTCTGTCGGGCAATAAATTTAACATGCGCCGGTACGATGGTTTCAGGAGCTGAAAATGGATCTGATCCAACAACTAGAGCAGGAAGAAATTGCCCGTCTCGGCAAGAATATTCCCGACTTCGCACCAGGGGACACGGTCGTCGTCAACGTCAACGTCGTCGAAGGTACGCGCAAGCGTGCACAGGCTTACGAAGGTGTCGTGATTTCCCGCCGCAACCGTGGCTTGAACTCGAACTTCATCGTTCGCAAAATTTCGTCGGGCGAAGGTGTTGAGCGTACCTTCCAGCTGTATTCCCCGCTGATCGCCTCGATCGAAGTCAAGCGTCGTGGCGATGTGCGTCGCGCCAAGCTGTATTATCTGCGTGAGCGTTCCGGTAAATCGGCGCGTATCAAAGAGAAGTTGCCGAACCGTCGCGCCGCAACTGCGCAAGCTGCCGAGTAAACCACGGCATAGCGTCACGAAAAGGGCACCGATGGTGCCCTTTTTGCATTCATTCGAAACAGTTGACGTCCATGCATGCACGCACATGCGTGGATAACCTCCATAGGAAAACGCTTGTCCAAACTGATTTTTGACCCGGAATCACTTCCTGTTGCATCCGTTGCGGGGGAACCGGCGTTGCCGGACGAACGACTGTCTGCCGATTGGTTGCGCAGCCGTTTTGCAACTCCACCCGGCTGGACACCGGAGAGCACTGACGAACACTGGCTCCGCAAGTCCGATGCATCGCCTGTTCCCGCGGCAGTCCTGCTGCCGATCGTGATACGTGAAGACGGGCCTACCATGCTGCTGACGCAGCGAACAGCCCATCTGCACGACCATGCCGGCCAGGTGAGTCTTCCAGGAGGGCGGGTCGATCGGACCGACAGTTCCGCCACGGATACGGCGCTGCGAGAAACTGAGGAAGAGGTCGGTCTGCATCGCCGGCACATCGAGGTAGTGGGTACCCTGCCTGATTACTTCACCGGCACCGGCTTTCGCATCACGCCCGTCGTGGCGCTGGTGCAGCCGCCATTTGAATTGCAGGCCGATACATTCGAAGTGGCTGAAATCTTCGAAGTGCCACTGGCCTTCCTGATGAACGGGCAGAATCATCAGCGGCGCATCATCGAACTGCCCGATGGGGCAGGGTGCCGCACATTCTACTCAATGCCCTATGGCCGTTTTTTCATCTGGGGTGCCACCGCAGGCATGCTTCGTAATCTGTTTCACTTTCTTCGAGCTTGATCATCAAGACACATGCGCCCAGTTCTCAGGCGCTCCTCGTCATCGCTGATTTGATTCCCTTCTTGCACTGGGTTATCGTACGGGTTACGTAATTGCCAAGGCAGTTTGATGACTTTTCTTTCCATTCTTTGCGCACTCCTGATTGAACAGCTCCGGCCTCTCCGCGCGGACAACTACGTGTACGCCATGGTGCAGATGCTGGCGGATCGTATGGAAGGATCATTCAACGCCGGCCAGGAAAGTCACGGGCGCATGGCCTGGCTACTGACGATGCTGTTGCTGGTTGTGCCGGCCGCGCTGGTGTACTGGCTTTGCACCAAGATCAGCCCGATCGCCGTGCTGGCCTGGAACATCGTGATCGTCTATTTCACACTCGGCTTTCGCCGCTACAGCCATTACTTCACATCCATCCAGATTGCGCTCAACGGCGGCGACGAAGCTACCGCACGCAGTCTCCTGGCGGAATGGACCAAGCAGGATACCGCCGGGATGGAGGTCGGCGAGGTTGCCCGTGTGGCCGTCGAACAGGCACTGATCACCACGCACCGCAACGTGTTCGGTGTCTTTTTCTGGTTCTTGATGCCTTTCGGCCCTGCCTGTGCCGTGATGTATCGCGTGGCTGAACATCTGGCGCGTGCATGGAACGAGCCGGACCACATGCGCAACGAATCATTTGGACTGTTTGCCGCCAGAGCGTTCTACTGGATCGACTGGGTTCCGGCTCGCCTGACTGCGGTCGCCTTCGCCGTCGTCGGCAATTTCGAGGATGCGATCTACGCCTGGCGTAACTTCGCCGGACGCTGGAAGGACGAGGCAATCGGAATCATACTCGCCGCAGGCGGCGGGGCGATGGGCCTCAGACTTGGCTCATCGGTTGAGAACGCGGCGGATATCGTGCCGGTCGATGCGACGACCATAGAATTCCATAGCCTGGCGGCGGATACCCCTCCCGGCGAAGAAGCAACGGCCCGTGCACTGCAGAGCACGGTTGGACTGGTATGGCGTTCGCTGCTGCTGTGGATGCTGCTGTTGCTGCTGATCTCGTTGGCTGTCTGGCTGAACTGATGTGGTTTTCTGTGCCAGGGCATGCATCTCTTGTCCGAGGTGCATGCCGTTCGCGTTTCCAGCCTTGCGAAATCGCTCAATCTGAATTCCCGTTGGTGAATGCGGGTATCGATTTTTAGCCATTTAGTGCACACATCTTTTCGCATTGTGAGAGATTATTTCACATCAAGTCTTATATAAGATATGATATCCGGGCGTTCCAAAAGCGCGCCTTATCTGGTGGCGTCGCGCACTTCACAAGCCAAAACGCTATTACGAATCAAGCCACATCCATGGCCGAGAACCCCCACAAACCGCAAGTCCCCGCCCGCGAG
>NZ_DAIUCO010000087.1:0-18321 GCF_036846085.1 Noviherbaspirillum sp.
CCGCGGAAACGCTCAACATGCAGTGGGCAAAAGACTATGTCGGCCAGCGCGGCCTGGCGACAAAATACTATGTGGAAGAAGTGGACCCGAAGGTCGATCCGCTGTCGGCGGAGAACAAGATCATCTGGGCCACCGGCCCGCTGACCGGCACCATGGCCTCCACCGGCGGCCGTTACTCGGTCATCACCAAGGGCGCGCTCACCGGCGCGATCGCCTGTTCCAACTCCGGCGGCTACTTCGGCGCCGAGCTGAAGATGGCCGGCTGGGACATGATCATTGTCGAAGGCAAGGCCAGCCAGCCGGTCTACCTCCATATCGAAAACGATTATGCCGAGCTGATCGACGCCTCCGACTTGTGGGGCAAATCGGTGTGGGACACGGAGCCGGCCATCAAGGGCAAGCACCAGGATCCGCTGATGCGGGTGTCATCGATCGGCCGCGCCGGTGAAACCGGCTGCCTCTATGCGGCGGTGGTCAATGACCTGCACCGTGCCGCCGGCCGTTCGGGCGTGGGCACCGTCATGGGCAGCAAGAACCTGAAGGCGATCGCGGTACGGGGCACCAAGGGCGTCGGCAACATCCGCGATCCGCGCGCCTTCATGAAGGCGACCGTCGCGGCCAAGAAGGTCCTCGCCGACAACGCGGTCACCGGGCAGGGCCTGCCGAAATTCGGCACCCAGGTGCTGATGAACGTGATCAACGAGATGGGCGCCTCGCCGACGCGCAACCATCGCGACGTCCAGTTCGAAGGCGCCAAGGATATCTCCGGCGAGGCAATGCATGAGCCGCGCGCGACCGACGGCAAGCCCAACCTGGTGACGAACCAGGCCTGCTTCGGCTGCACCATCGCCTGCGGACGCATATCCAAGATCGACGAGCAGCACTTCACCGTGCAGAACAAGCCGCAGTACTGGGGCGCATCCGGCGGGCTGGAGTATGAAGCGGCGTGGGCGCTGGGTAATGCCAACGGCGTCAATGACCTGGAAGCGCTGACCTATGCCAATTTCATCTGCAACGAGCAGGGCATGGATCCGATTTCCTTCGGCGCGACGGTCGGCGCGGTGATGGAGCTGTATGAAATGGGTGTGCTGACCCGTGAACAGATCGGCATCGACGCCAGGTTCGGTGATGCCAAGGCGCTGACCTACTTCGTGGAAGTGACCGCCAAGGGCGAAGGCTTCGGCAAGGAGATCGCCCAGGGGTCGAAGCGGCTGACCGCCAAGTTCGGCCATCCCGACCTGTCCATGAGCGTGAAGGGCCAGGAATTCCCGGCCTACGACTCGCGCGGCATCCAGGGCATGGGGCTGGCGTATGCGACGTCCAACCGCGGCGCCTGCCACCTGCGCGGCTATACGGTCGCGTCCGAGGTGCTCGGCATCCCGGTCAAAACCGATCCTCTCGTCACCGAAGGGAAGCCGGATCTCGTCAAGGCCTTCCAGGACGCGACGGCGGTGTTCGATTCCGCCGGTGTCTGCGTGTTCACAACCTTTGCCTGGACCATGGCCGACCTGCAGCCGCAGCTGCATGCCGCCTGCGACGAGTCCTACAGCCTCGAACAGCTGAACCTCATCGGCGAGCGAATCTGGAACCTGGAGCGCGATTTCAACAACAGGGCCGGCTTCACCGACAAGGATGACAGCCTGCCGAAACGATTGACCAGCGAACCGGCCAAGACCGGTCCGGCAAAAGGCATGGTCAACGGTCTCGACAAGATGCTGCCGGAGTACTACCGCATCCGCGGCTGGACACCGGAAGGGCAACTCACCGAAGAGACCAGGAGCCGCCTCGGCTTGTGATTGGCGGAAGGGCGCGAACCGGTGACCGGCTCGCGCCTCCTTATTTTGACTATCGGCCACGGAAAATCTATGAAGCATCTGATCATCGGCAATGGGCCGGCGGGCGTCATCGCGGCGGAGACCATCCGCAAGCATGCGCCGGCGGACGACATCATCCTGCTCGGCGATGAGCCGGAGCCGTCCTATTCCAGGATGGCGATTCCTTATCTCTTGATCGGCAACATCGACGAGCAGGGCACCTACCTGCGCAAGGAAAAAGATCATTTCACGACGATGCGCATCGAGCAGCGTACCGGCAGGGCGCGCAGCATCGATACCACCGCCCGCCGCGTCACGCTGGACGACGGCGGCACGATCGACTTCGACAAGCTGCTGATCGCCAGCGGCTCGATCCCGGTGCGTCCCCCGATTCCCGGCATGGACGGACCGCTGGTGCATTCCTGCTGGACCATGGAAGACGCACGCCGGATCATGGCGCTGGCGAAGCCGGGTGCGCGGGTGATCCAGATGGGCGCCGGCTTCATTGGTTGCATCATCATGGAAGCGCTTGCGGAGCGCGGCGTCGATCTGTCCGTCATTGAAATGGGCAACCGCATGGTGCCGCGCATGATGGGTGAGGGCGCCGGGTCGATGATCAAGCAATGGTGCGAACGCAAGGGCGTCAAGGTGCATACCTCGGCGCGGGTGGACGCGATCGAGGCCGGTGCCGGACCGGACGCGCCACTGCAGGTCCGGCTGTCCACCGGGGAAACGCTGCCTGCCGACCTGGTTATCTCCGCAACCGGCGTGAAGCCGAATATCGGCTTCCTGGCCGGCAGCGGCATCCTGTGCGAGCAGGGCGTGCTGGTCGATGCGACCATGCAGACCAATGTGCCGGGCGTCTATGCCGCCGGCGATTGCGCCGAGGCGTTCGACCGGGCCAGCGGCAAGTCGATGGTGTCGGCGGTCCAGCCGAATGCCGCCGACCAGGCCTATTGCGCGGCGATGAACATGGCCGGGCGATCGGTGCGAAAAGACGATGTCACCATGATCAACGTGCTCGACACGCTGGGATTGATCTCCACGTCGTTCGGCCGCTGGGAGGGCGTGCCGGGCGGCGAGCGGGTGGAGCTGGCCGACTTCGTCAACTTCAAGTACCTGCGGCTGGAATTCGACGGCGACGTGCTGGTCGGGTCGAATTCGGTCGGGCATACGGAACATGTCGGCGTGCTGCGGGGACTGATCCAGCAGCGCGTGCGGCTGGGAGAATGGAAGGAAAAGCTCAAGGCGGACCCGACGAGGGTAATGGAGGCGTATGTGGCTTGTTCGCAGAAGCAGCATCGGTGGCAGGTGGCGGCGTAGGAGCAGCGTAAAGGCCGAGTTCGGCCTGAATGACTGTTTCTTCAAGCTGCCAATATGCACCCAGCTATACTTGCCCCCATGAAAGTTACCTTCAAACTCTTCGCCTCCCTTACCGACTACCTCCCGGCCGAGCGCAAATACAATGCCGTTGAGCTTGACGTCGAGCCGGCCACCACGATCGGCGACCTGATTGTCCGCTTCCGCTTGCCGGAGAAGCTCGTCCATCTCGTCCTCGTCAACGGCCGCTACATTGCTCCGGCCGACCGTCCTGCCATGGCGCTGCAGGATGGCGACGTCCTCGCCATCTGGCCGCCCGTTGCCGGCGGCTGACAGGTATCCATGACGGTACCAATCCGCCTGCAGCGCGACATGGGCTGCACGCTGGCCGAATTCGAACGATGGCTGCCGGGCGCGACCCGGGGTGCGCGTATCGAATCCATTGGCGCAATGTACCGGGTGCATGCGGCAGAGGGCATGCTGGAGATACGCCTGGAGGAAAAGCCCCCGCGGCGCATTGCCAGCATCAGTCTGCCGGTCCTGTCGGTCACCTTCGATTTCCTAGAAATGCCCGAGGAATCGCGCAAAATCTTCCTCGACTATTTCGACCACTACACCCGCCGGGGCGGAGGCTAGGAAATCGAGCTATTGCTCCCGATTAAATATTGATATCGCGCAAGCTATCTGCGATTTATCGGCAGCCCTTGACAAAATGCAACTCCCATAGATATTTCGTCGATATAGTGATTTTTGTAACACCTGATCCACAAGGAGGAGGTCGTGCAAAAACATCCAGCGAATCAGCGGTATCCATTGAGCGCCTTTCCACTGTGCGGGAGGCCCGCATGAAGCATCTCATCATCGGCAACGGCCCCGCAGGCGTGATCGCCGCAGAAACCATTCGCAAGAATGCCCCCGAAGACGACATTCTCCTCATCGGCAACGAACCGGAGCCGCCCTATTCACGGATGGCGCTTCCCTACCTGCTGATGGGTGACATCAAGGAGCAGGGCACTCATCTGCGGAAGGACCCGGAACATTTCAAGGAGCTGCGCATCGAGCAGCGGCTCGGCAGGGTGCGCCGCATCGATCCGCAGATGCACAAAGTCTCGACCGAGGACGGCTCGGTGTTCGACTTCGACCGGCTGCTGATTGCCACGGGTGCCAGTCCCGTCATGCCGCTCATTCCCGGCATCGACGCGCCCGGCGTGCATTCCTGCTGGACGATGCATGATGCCCGCAGGATCATCCAGCTTGCCCGGCCCGGCGCCCGCGTGGTGCTGATCGGCGCGGGTTTCATCGGCTGCATCGTCATGGAAGCACTCGCCGCCCGCAGCGTGCGGCTGTCGGTGGTGGAAAAGCGTGACCGCATGGTGCCCAACATGATGGGCGAGGGTGCCGGCCGCATGATCAAGCAATGGTGCGAGAAAAAGGGCATCCGCGTCCATACCGGCACACGGGTGGAGGCAATCGATACCGTCCGCCGCCAGGATGGTTCGCTCGCCGGTACGCCGCTGGTTGCGCGCCTGTCCGACGGCCGCCAGCTGCATGCCGACCTGATCGTATGCGCCACGGGTGTGAAGCCGAATGTCGGTTTTCTTGGCGGCAGCGGCATCAAGTGCTCGCAGGGCATCCTGGTCGATGCGTCGATGCAGACGAACCTGCACGGCATCTACGCCGCCGGCGATTGCGCAGAGTCTTTCGATAACGATTCCGGCCGCACGATGATTTCCGGCGTGCAGCCGAATGCGGCCGACCAAGCCTATTGCGCTGCGCTCAACATGACCGGCCAACGGGCATTCCAGCACGGCGTGCGCCAGATCGACGTGCTCGATACCCTTGGCCTGGTGTCGGCATCCTTCGGCCAGTGGCGTGGCGTTTCCGGCGGCGAGTGGGTGGAGATGAGCGACGACCGAAATTTCCGCTACCTGCGGCTGGAGTTCAACAAGGATGTGCTGGTTGGCTCCAATGCCATCGGCCTGACGGAACATGCCAGCGTGCTGCGCGACCTGATCCGCCACCGCATCGAACTCGGCGAATGGAAGGACCGGCTGCTGCAGAATCCGACCCTCCTGAGGGAAGCCTACACCGCCTGCGCCGGGCACATGTAGACAATCGGGCAACCACGTCGATCGCCGCCGATGGTGGCCGCACGCCTGTTTTCGCGTAAAATCCTGCGACCAGCAACCCCGGGAAGCGCGACAACAATGAGCATCAAATCCGACAAGTGGATCCGCCGCATGGCAGAGGAAACCGGCATGATCGAGCCGTTCGAGCCGGGCCAGGTGCGCACCGCCAACGGCCACAAGATCGTCAGCTACGGCACCTCGTCCTACGGCTACGACATCCGCTGCGCCGACGAATTCAAGATTTTCACGAACATCAACAGCACCATCGTCGACCCGAAGAACTTCGATGAAAAATCCTTCGTCGATTTCAAGGGCGATGTCTGTATCATCCCGCCGAACTCCTTCGCGCTGGCCCGCACCGTCGAGTATTTCCGCATCCCGCGCAGCGTGCTCACGATCTGCCTCGGCAAATCCACCTATGCCCGCTGCGGCATCATCGTCAACGTGACGCCTTTCGAACCCGAATGGGAAGGGTATGTGACGCTGGAGTTCTCCAACACCACGCCGCTGCCCGCCAAGATTTATGCAGGGGAAGGATGCGCGCAGGTGCTGTTCTTCGAAAGCGACGAGATTTGCGAGACGTCGTACAAGGACAGGGGCGGGAAGTATCAGGGGCAGCGTGGCGTGACTCTGCCAAAGACCTGAGGCGCCGCAGTCTCGCTTCTGGTCAGGGCTGGGGAAATGGTGCGACGTGCTGCCCTTTCCGTATATTGCGGCGATCGAAGGGAGGACTGAATGTCGGAACTCATTTTTGGCATCTTCGCATTGGCCGTTGCGTCGGTCATTGCACTGGATGTGTGGCGACGCGGTGCAAGGAGGCGCCGCCGCAAGCGGCTCGAACAGTATGTTTTTCCGGCCGGGATATCACGCCGGCTGAAGGAGACCTACCCGTATCTCAACGATCAACAGGTCGCGACGGTCATGATGGGTCTGCGTGAATACTTCGCCATTGCACTGATGGCGAACGGCCGGATGGTTTCCATGCCCAGCAAGGCGGTGGATGCGGCCTGGCATGAGTTCATCGTATTTACCCGTGGCTATCAGGATTTCTGCCGCAAGGTCCTCGGCAGATTCCTTCATCACACGCCGGCGGAAGCCATGCTTACGCCGACCGTTGCCCAGGACGGCATCAAGCGCGCGTGGCAGTTGTCGTGCCTGCGCGAGAACATCAGCCCGTCCGCACCGCAGCGGCTTCCTCTCTTGTTTGCAATCGATTCGATGCTCGCCATTCCCGGCGGGTACAACTATGCGCTTTACTGCACGCCCGGTTCGAACCAGTATTGCGCAGCCGATATCGGCTGCGGCGGCTTTTCGGGCAGATCCTCGGATCGCCGTAACGACGGCGGGGGTGGAGACAAGGATGACGACGGCAATGACGGCAATGGCGGCGACGGCGGCGGGGATGGCGGCGGCGATTGACAGCCCCATCCAGGCTGCACAAATCGTCGTTGTCAGTTCATGAAGCCTAGGTTCCGGTTCGAAAAGTTTGCAATATTCGGGAATACCTCCGCAATCTGGGTCGGACTCAAGCCGAACCAACCCGCCAGCGTGCCACCGTACTGGTCCACCGAGATCGACGGCAGCAAACTTCCCGATCCCACGTCCAGCGCATGCCCCAGCCCGGTGACCGGGAAGTCGCCGTAGATGTTCTTCCCCTTGACCGCACCGCCCACCACGAAATGATGTGATCCCCATCCATGGTCGGTGCCGTCGCCGTTGCTGGTGAAGGTGCGGCCGAAGTCCGACGCCGTGAACAGCGTGACCTGATTGCGCAGGTCGCTGCCGCCGAGGGTGGCCAGCGTGGTGTCGAAGTAGGACAGCGCATGGGCGAGCTTCGCCATCAGGTCGGCTTGCGAGGTGCGCTGGAAATCATGGGTGTCGAATCCGCCCATGCTGACGAAAAAGACCTGCCGCCGCGCCCCGAGTCCGCCGCGCCCTCCGATCACCCGCGCTACCGTCTGCAACTGCGTCGCCAGGGAGTTGTTGGCGAGCGTGCCGTTGTTCGGGTTGGTGTATTGCGTCGGATTGGGCACGCCTGTCGTCCCGGCCGGGAGCATGGCGGCGCTGAGGACGCCCTGCGCACTGATCGAGCGCTTGACGATGGCCGCATGATCCTTTTCCAGCAGATGATTGCCACCGCCGCCGATGATCGCCTGCAGCGGATTGGCGCCGGCCGGCGCGCCGAACAGCGATCCGGTCAGCCCGCCGATCGGGACCGCGCCGGACGGATTGACTTGATACTGGTTGATGGTCTGGCCTGCCAGGAACACCGCATTGCCGGACGCGGAAATCGACGTGAACGTGGTGTTGGCGTTCATTGACGACAGCAGGTCGCCCATGCGCCCACCCCAGCCGAATTTGGCGCCTTCCGGCTGGTATGCCTGCCAGAGGGACTGCTGGTCGTTATGCGAAAACAGCTTCGGCGGCAGGGGCACGCTTCTCGCCCTGTACTGGTCCTTCGTCGTGGGTGCGATCAGCGGGCCGACGTTGGCGACGATCGCCGCCCGGCCGGCATCGAACAGATCTTTCAGCGGACCCAGGCTGGGGTGCAGGGCGAAGCTGCGGCCTGCATGGCCCGCCGCCAGAATGATCGGCAATACACCGCCGGCGGCACCCACTGCCGGTAATGCAATCGATCCGGCTTCGGTGGTTGTGCGCACGCTGAGGTAATCGTTCCAGGACGTCGGATCGGTAGCCAGTACGGTATTGGCGTGGTCGTTGCCGCCCGACAGGAACAGGCAGACGATCGCCTTGTAGTCGTCGGCGGTTTGCGCCGCCGCCGCGCCCATGGTCAGCAGGTTGAGCGCGAATGGCGCGCCGGCGGTGCCGACTACCGACATGGCGGACGCGGCGCGCAGAAACCGGCGGCGTGATGCGTTGATTGTGCGGGTCATCTGTGGCTCCTATTTCTGCGCGATGTATTCGGGCGACGCCATGGTCAGGAAGATTGCGAGCATGACGCGATTCCTGCGTGCGGTGGCGGCGTTGGTGGCATTGTTGGCCGGTATGGCAACCGAGCTGACTGCCGCGAGTACTTGGCTGCGCAGGGTGGGCGACATCTGGTTCGCCGTCAGCAGGAGGTTCACGCGATCGACCAGCTTGTCCGGCGTGTCGGCCAGCGCAAGCTCCTCGGTGTAGTCGGATTTGATATCGCGGGCATTGCCTGTGCCGTTGGGGATCACGCTGCGCATGAAATTCAGGTAACCGACCACCGATGTCTCGCCGGTGATCTGCATCTCCGGTGCGACCAGCCCGGCACCGGCGATCCCGGAATTTGGCGGCACGTAGCCGGGGCGATAGAAGTTGAACACGGAGGGCGAGCGCATCGGCGTCTGTCCCAGCGAGTTGAGCGGATCGTCGAGATTGCCGAGCAGGAAACGGCCCGATGCGGACTTGGCATTGAACGCGCGCATCCAGTTCGCCAGCCGGACCACCGGCTCACGCAGCTTGCCGCTGCCTGAACCGGCAGCAATGGTGTCGGAGCGTGCTTCCGGATCGAGCAGGATGGCGCGGATGACTGCCTTCATATCGCCGCGCACGCCTTCGCCGTTATTGGCGAATGCCGCGGCAACCCGTGCGACGTACTGCGGACTCGGATTGCTGGTCACCAGCCGCTGGATGAGCTGACGCCCGATGAACGGGCCGACGTTCGGGTGATTGAACAGGGTATCGAGTGCAATTTTCAGGCTGACCTCTGGCGTGGCGCCGGACGGCACCACTGCGCCGAGGAAACGCTTTTCCGAGACTGAATGAAACTTCGGATACGACTGCATCGGGAGCCAGTCGCGGTTCGGGTCGGCATTGCCCCCGTAGAAGCGGGAGTCGCTCTTGTCCGGGCCGGCCCAGCTCCAGCCGGTGAAGACCTTGGCGAGCCCGGTAATGTCGGCATTGGTATAGGTCTCGATCGGCCGGTTGTCCGCCATCTTCAGCGAACCGTCCTGGTTCAGTTCGTGCAGGCCGATGGTGAGCAACTGCATCACTTCGCGCGCGTAGTTTTCATCCGGCATGCGGGTGCCGGCTTCCTTCTGGTTGCGCATCGAGGTCAGGTAAATGCCCATCATCGGATGCAGCGATACCGCTTCCAGCAGGTTGCGGTAGTTCCCGAATGCGTGCGCAGCCAGCGTGTCGTAATAGGAGGCCACGCCGCGCGGATAGTTGGCCACCGTGCTGTCCTGGAAGGAGACGACGAATATCTGCGACAACGCATAGGCGACGCGCTGGCGCAGCTGGTCCTCACCGGTTGCGGCCTGCTGCCAGAACGATTCGAAGAAGTTGTTTTGATTGGCGCTCTGCCCGGTGCTGGCCGCGATGCTATTCATATAGTCGCGGTGCAGGATCTGGGGCTTGGCGAATTGTTCATTCAGCCATGCGCCATAGCCGGCTGACTCCAGGCGCTCGATCTCGGCGCCCGTAGGGCCGAAAGACGCCTGGATCAGCATGCGCGCCGCCTGGGTGCGGGTGGGAATGTCGTTGACGGGAGGCTGTGCGCTGCCACCGCCGTTCGCGGTGCCGCTGCCGGGGGCGCCGGGCCCGGTGCCCTCGCTGCCACCACTGCCCCCGCCTCCACACGCGCTGAGCAGCACAAATAGGGCGCTGGCCAGCCCCGAACGTAATACTGAATGCCGCATGCGGTTCTCCTTGTTGTTGGATCGGCAAGCATGGCTTGCCTCGGCGTTCAGCGATGATGAAAGGAAACTTTTAGAAGGGATGTTTCAGAGTGGCGAAAACCGTTACAAGATGTAATCGGTTTTATGATCGGTCGACGAAAACCGGTGGCAAGCCTATGGAGGAGACGCCTTGGCCGGTTAAAGGCTTGCCGGCCGGCTCAAGGCGGTTTTACAACAGATATGTCGATTCAGATATGCAGATTGCAACAATGTCGATGCTAAAAGAGGCCTTTCTCAGCCGGTTATCGGACTTCCGTGCGGCCGGCTGCCGGACGGGAATGCCATTTGCGCAGGATGGCCAGCCGCCATCCGATATGCGCCAACGCGAACGTCGTCAGGCCCAGCCAGATTCCGAGCAGCGGTAGGCCGAGCAATAGCGGCTTGCCCGCGCCCTGTACCCATGCGACCCATTCTGTCGTACCCGGCCAGGCGGCAGCGTCCGGCCAGGCGATCGGCTGCCCAAGGCAAAAGGCGCCAATCATCCACGCCACACCCCATAGCGGCAGGGTAGTCAGCGGATTGCTCAGGAACGTCAGCAGGAACGCCGTCGGCAGATGTGCCCCGAACCGCATGGCTGCCAGCCCTGCGATCACGGGCTGGGCTGGTAACGGCAGCACGCTGACCGCTGCTCCGATGCCGGCCCCAAGAGCGACGGAACGGCGCTGCGGTACCCACAGCGCTGCTCTGCCTTCGCCGAGAAAGCGCACGATCTGCGGATGGTTCCTGATTGCTCCCGAAGACTGCAGCCATTGGCGAATCGTTCTGGCCATACTTACTCCTTACCTGCGGATAACTGAAGCGGCGGCGCCGTTCGGGGCTTGGTCCAGATGAGGCTGGCGACGACGGACAGTCCAATGATCGTGCCCACCACGGCGAGCGACAGCAGCACCGGTATCTTGTAGACATCGACGATCAGCATCTTGGTGCCGACGAACATCAATACCATGGCAAGGCCGTACTTCAATAGATGGAAGCGATCCGCCACGTCCTTCAGCAGGAAGTACATCGCACGCAGGCCGAGGATCGCGAACACGTTCGACGTCAGCACGATGAACGGATCGCTGGTGATCGCGAAGATCGCCGGGATGCTGTCTACCGCGAATATCAGGTCCGTGATTTCCACCAGGACCAGCACCAGGAACAGCGGTGTTGCATACCGTACCCCTTTGCTGATGATGAAGAAGCGCTCGCCGTGAAAGTTGTCGGTCACTTTCATGTGCTTGCGCATCCAGCGCAACGCCGGATTCGTGCCGAGGTCGGGTTGCTTGTCCGCGAAGATCAGCATCTTGATGCCTGTGGCCAGCAACAGAAGTCCGAAGAAGTACAAAATCCAGTGGAACTCGCTGATCAGCCACGTGCCGGCGACCACCATCACGGTACGCATCACGATCGCGCCCAGTACGCCGTACAACAGCACGCGGCGCTGGAACTCCGCCGGCACCGCGAAGTAGCTGAAGATCACCAGCCAGACAAAGATGTTGTCCACCGCCAGGGACTTCTCGATCACGTAGCCCGTCAAAAATTCCAATGATTTCTCGTTGGCGATTTCCCGGCCGGCCACGCCGTCGAGGTGCCACCACAGGGCGGCGTTGAAGAGCAGGGCCATCATCACCCACACCACCGACCATCCCGCCGCCTCGCGAAATGTCACCTTGTGCGCGGTTTTCCCGCCCAGCAGCAGGAGGTCGGCTGCAATCATCGTCAGCACGAGGGCGAAAAAGCCCGCCCACATCCACCATGAGCCGATGCTCTCAACCATGATCGCCTTCTGTTGGTCTGTCGGTATCAGCGCTGTGGCTGTCCGTAAAATGAGGACGGGATGCAGGACGCTTGCGCATGACCATGCGCATCGCCCGGTAAGCGGCGCGCTTCACCGCACCGTCGATGGCGTTGTACATGTCTTCCTGCACTTCGCGGATCACCACTTCCGGCCGGCCGGGCATGGTCACGCTCACCTGGCAAACCTTGTCACGTCCGCCGCGCGGGCCGTTCAGATCACGCAGGCGCACAACGATACGGACTGCCTTGCTGCGGGCCCGGGCAAACGCGAAACGGACACGACGTTCGAGGTGCTCGCGCAGTGACGGGCTGAGAGAAAACTCCTGGGCAACCAATTGCAATTCCATGTGATTCTCCTTTCGTGGTTAAACAGCAGGTGCATTGTTGCCCTTATCTCTATCCTTAAAAACCTGAGAAAACTTGAATTAGACTTCAGTAAAAACGGATGAATTAATTTTGTGCCTTTGTTTCTCTTCTTTCCGTGCCGTGTTGTTGAACCCCATCCAACCATCCATTTCATCCCAGAACGAACAACGCCACCTGGGTATAGGCGGGAATTCCGACAAGGATATTGAAAGGGAAAGTGAGTCCGAGGGACATGCCGATCAGCAGCGAGAGGTTCGCTTCGGGAATGGCATAGCGCAGCGCCGCCGGCACGGCGATATAGGAGGCGCTTGCGGCCAGCGCCATCAGGAGAGCGCCGTCGCCCGGACCGATGCCGCATGCCATGCAAAGCAGCAAGGCGACGCCGGCGTGCACCACGGGCGCAAGCAATGCATACGACAGGAGCCATCTGGATGCCTGCTTCAGGCCTGTCATGCTGCGCGCCGCGACCAGGCCCATGTCCAGCAGGAAGAAGGCAAGGATGCCCTTGAACAGATCACCTGAGAACGGCTGCATCGCCGTCTTGCCTTCATCGCCAGTCAGGTAGCCGATCGCCAGTGCACCCAGAAGCAGCATCTGGGCGCCATCGGTCAGTGACTCATGCAGGATCTTGCCGAACCCGGATTGCGGCATCGATCCGAGTGCAAGGACCCCTGCGCCGCTTGCGCCGACATTCCGGCTTTGCGCATGGCGCAGCGAACTCGCCGTCATGACGGCCATGATGATGGCGGGTGACTCCATCAATGCCATCGCCGCCGCCATGTGGCCGCCGAAAGGAACTCCTCGCGCTTCCAGGAATTGGGTCGCGGCGATGAAGGTCACCGCGCTCACAGATCCATAAGCCGCGGCGATGGAGGCTGCGTCGAAGGGTCCGGCAAATCGCTTCAACAATCGGTAACCGAGGAAAGGCAAGGCAATTGCGAGCGCAACGGCGCACGCCAAGCTGGTCGCCACTTCGCCGCCCAGGCCGGAATCGGAAAGCGCAAAGCCGCCTTTCAGGCCGAGTGACATCAGCAAGTACAAGGACAGGAAGCGCGAGATCTGGGGCGGGATTTCGAGATTGGACTTGAGCGTGCCGGCAAGAGCGCCGAGGAAAAAGAACAGTATTGCTGGATCGAGGAAACTGGACAAGCTGGACATAGAGGCACCTTTTCATGAACGGTCGCCATCGTAGCCGCGGGAATACATAAAGTAAAATCAATAATCCTGATGCAAATCATCGAGAAATATCTATGAACCCGACCTTCCGTCAATTGACTGTTTTCCTTGCTGTCGCGGAGCAAGGCAGCATCACTGCCGCCGCGCAGGCCTGCCACATCACCCAGCCGACGGTGTCGATGCAGATGAAAGAGCTTTCCGACACCATCGGGCTTCCGCTCTACGAACAGATCGGCAAACGCCTGTATCTCACCGCCGCAGGCGAAGCTTTGGCGGAAACCGCACGAGCGATGTCGGACGAGTGGGAGAGGTTCGAACAGGGCATTGCCGCGATGAAGGGGCACACAAGGGGAAAGCTTCGGGTCACCGTAGCGAGTACGGCGAAGTATTTTGTGCCGCGCATCCTCGGCAGCTTTTGCGGACGCTATCCCGAGGTTGACATCGCACTCGAGATTTTGAACCGGGACCAGATCGTTCAGCGCTTGAGCGTGAACGCCGACGACTTGTACATCATGTCGATGCCGCCGGACGAGATCGACCTGGTGAAGCAGGCGTTCGTTGCCAATCCGCTGGTCGTGGTTGCGCCGGCAACGCATCGCCTGGCAAGGAAGCGCAGGCTCGCGCTGTCCGATCTGGCCGGGGAATCCTTCATTTTGCGGGAGCCGGGATCAGGTACCCGGCTGGCGGGAGATGCGCACTTCGCCGGCCTCGGCTTCAAGCCGAAGATCCGCCTTGAACTCGGAAGCAATGAGGCGATCAAGCAGGCGGTTGCCGTAGGCCTCGGCATGACGGTTCTTTCCCGGCACGCGCTTAACCCGAAGACGGATGGCGGAACGCTCGCCGTCTTGCGGGTGGCGGAGTTCCCGGTACATTCCAACTGGTGGGTGGTCTACCCGCGAGGCAAGCGCCTGTCGCCGATTGCGAATGTGTTTCTGGAACATCTGTCGGCGATGGCGAAGAAACTGGCGGTCGGGTAGGGGGGCAGCAGGAGAGAACAGCAGGAGGGGAGAGCAGCGCCGCCGCAATGCGGCGACGCTGACTTGGTGATGCCCTTGCTGCTACTTCACGCAGTCGACGTAATACCCGCGTCGTCCATTCACTTCCTGGGTGACCAGGCCGTGCACGTCGGTCTGGAAACCGGGAAATTTTTCGTTGAAATCGCGGGCGAACTTCAGGTAATCGACGATCGTCCTGTTGAAACGCTCACCCGGAATCAGGAGCGGGATGCCCGGCGGATAAGGCGTCAGCAGGATGGCGGTGACGCGGCCTTCCAGTTCGTCGATCGCCACACGTTCGATCTCCCGATGCGCCATTTTCGCAAAGGCATCCGAAGGTTTCATCGCCGGCTGCATATCGGACAAGTACATTTCGGTCGTCAGGCGGGCGACGTCGTAGGACTTGTACATGTCATGGATCTGCTGGCACAGATCGCGCAGGCCCACCCGCTCGTAGCGCGGATTGGACGCGGCGAACTCCGGCAGGATGCGCCAGATCGGCTGGTTCTTGTCGAAGTCGTCCTTGAACTGCTGCAGCGCCGTCAGCAGGGTATTCCAGCGGCCCTTGGTGATGCCGATGGTGAACATGATGAAGAACGAATACAAGCCCGCCTTCTCGACGATGACGCCGTGCTCCGCGAGGTAACGGGTAACGATCGATGCCGGGATGCCGGTGTCGCCGAACTTGCCGTCGAGGGACAGGCCAGGCGTGACAACCGTCGCCTTGATCGGGTCCAGCATGTTGAAGCCGGGGGACAGATTGCCGAAGCCGTGCCAGTCATCCTCGGCGCGAATCATCCAGTCTTCCTGAGTGCCGATGCCATTTTCGGAGGCGACGTCCGGCCCCCAGACCTTAAACCACCAGTCCTGGCCATATTCCTCGTCCACCTTCTTCATTGCGCGACGGAAATCGAGGGCTTCGAAGATGCTTTCCTCGACCAGCGCGGTGCCGCCCGGCGGCTCCATCATCGCCGCCGCCACATCGAGCGAGGCCATGATCGCGTACTGGGGCGAAGTGGAGGTATGCATCAGGTAGGCTTCGTTGAACATGTCCTGGTCGAGCTTCACCGTCTCCGACTCACGCACCAGGATCTGCGATGCCTGCGACAGGCCGGCCAGCAGCTTGTGGGTCGACTGCGTCGAGAAAATCATCGATTGCTTCGCCCGCGGCCGGTCCTTGCCGATGGCGTGCATGTTCTTGTAAAAATCGTGGAAGGTGGCATGCGGCAGCCATGCTTCATCGAAATGCAGCGTATCGATCTCGCCGTCGAGCATTTCCTTCAGCGTTTCGACGTTGTACAGAACACCGTCGTAGGTGGACTGGGTGATGGTCAGGATGCGCGGCTTCTTGTTGACGGCTTCGCGGGCGAACGGGTTGGCCTCGATCTTCTTGCGGATGTTCTCCATCTTGAATTCTTCCAGCGGAATCGGGCCGATGATGCCGAGGTGATTGCGCGTCGGCATCAGGAAAACAGGGATTGCGCCGGTCATGATGATCGAATGCAGGATCGACTTGTGGCAGTTGCGGTCGACGACGACGATATCGCCCGGGCCGACGGTCGAATGCCACACCATCTTGTTCGAGGTCGAGGTGCCGTTGGTGACGAAATAGCAATGGTCGGCGTTGAAGATGCGTGCCGCGTTGCGTTCCGATGCGGCGACCGGGCCGGTATGGTCGAGCAGCTGCCCGAGTTCTTCCACCGCATTGCAGACGTCGGCGCGCAGCATGTTTTCGCCGAAGAACTGGTGAAACATCTGGCCCACGGGGGACTTCAGGAATGCCACGCCGCCGGAGTGCCCCGGGCAATGCCAGGAATAGGAACCGTCCTGCGCGTAATGCACCAGCGCGCGGAAGAAGGGTGGGGCCAGTCCGTCGAGGTAGGATTTCGCCTCGCGGATGATGTGGCGGGCGACGAATTCCGGCGTGTCCTCGAACATGTGGATGAAGCCGTGCAGTTCGCGCAGGATATCGTTCGGGATGTGGCGCGAGGTGCGGGTTTCGCCGTAGATGTAGATCGGGATGTCCGCATTTTTATAGCGGATCTCTTCAACGAAGGCGCGCAGCGATTTCAGCGCCTGGTCTGTTTCCTCGAAGGAACCAGCCCCGAATTCCTCGTCGTCGATCGACAGGATGAAGGCGGATGCGCGGGACTGCTGCTGGGCGAACTGGGACAGGTCGCCGTAGCTGGTCACGCCGAGCACTTCCATGCCTTCCTTGGTGATCGCGTCCGCGAGTGCGCGGATGCCGAGGCCCGAGGTGTTCTCGGAGCGGAAATCTTCGTCGATGATGACAATAGGGAAGCGAAATTTCATCAGGTTTCCTGTGGAGGCGGAGGCGCTGGGGCAGATCGTTGCCAATCCGTTTGGGCGTCAAAAAAGAAAAGCGGATTTTCGCAGATATGCGGCTGCCGTGCTGGAAAAACAGGGGATTTTTGCGTGAAACTTGCCGTCCGGAGGCCCCAACCGGCGCTATTCACCCAAAACCGGCATCTATCGCCGGAAGATCCAGAGCAGTAGCGATACGACGACCGAGATGACGATGCAGGTCACGATGGGGAAGTGGAAACTGAAGCCTTCCCTGACCACGTGGATGTCGCCCGGCAACCGGCCGAACGGCAGCTTCGACATCCACGGCCATGCCAGTCCGATGACCAGCAGTGCAATTCCGGCGATGATCAGAAGTCGTTGCATTGCTCAATTCAGGCGCTCTGGCATGGCTGCATCCGTATGCTGGCCGTTTGATGGCGGATGCGCCGGATGGTTCTATACGCGCTCGTAGGTCACGAATGCGTAGCCGAAATCCTGGGCGGCCGAATGATGCGTGTCGCGTGCGACTTCCTTCCACTCGTTCGGATCGATTGCCGGAAAGAAGGTGTCGCAGTCAAACGTCTTGTCGATCTCGGTGACGATCAGACGGTCGGTGTAAGGCAGCGCTTCCGCGTAAATCTGCGCGCCGCCAATCACATGGGTCAGGGTGCCGCCCACCAGTTCGAGCGCCGCTTGCAGGGAACTGACCGCTTCCACCCCGTCATGTCGCCACCCCGGGTTGCGGGTAATGACGATATTGCGGCGGTTCGGCAAGGGCCGCCCGATGGAATCGAAGGTCTTGCGGCCCATGATGATCGGATGGCCGACGGTCACCCGTTTGAAATGCGCAAGGTCTTCCGGCAGGCGCCACGGCAGGGAGTTGTTGATGCCGATGCCGCGTTGCGAGTCGGTGGCGACGACAATGGTGAGGTTGGGGCGGGTCATGTTGGTTTGGTTATGCGGTGAATTCAAGATATAAATCTTGCCAAGTTGGATTGCTCTCTTCGATCAGCCGCAGCTTCCAGTCGCGGTTCCACTTTTTGATCTGCTTTTCCCGAGTGATGGCGGCGTCGATCGAGGTGTGGATTTCGTACCATGCGAGCAGGTGGACGCCATACTTCGAGGTAAAACCGCTAACCGCGTCTTCTTTGTGCTCCCAAGTGCGCCTGACGAGGTCCCGTGTAACACCGGTGTATAGCGTTCCATTCCTTTGGCTGGCGAGGATGTAGACGTAGTATTGCATCGTGCTACGCAGATAGGAATGTGTGTATCACGTTTTCAACCCTTGTCATTCCCGCGCAGGCGGGAATCCAGGGATGCTCCACCTAAGGGAATTTACAGCGGCGAGGCATCTCTGGGTTCCCGCCTGCGCGGGAACGACAAGCTCGATGTACGGCGAAGCAAACGGTAGACTTCTTTGGCAACCGTGCTCACTGCACTTTGCATGCCTCAAACCGCCACTGGCGCCTTGATATGCGCATGTGACTGATACCCTTCGATTTCAAAATCCTCGAACCGGTAATCAAAGATCGACTCGGGCTTCCGCTTGATCACCAGCTTCGGCAGCGGAAAAGTCGTCCGTGACAGCTGTTTCCGCACCTGGTCCATATGGTTCGAATACAAATGGCAATCGCCGCCGGTCCAGACGAAATCGCCGACGTCCAGCCCGGCTTGCTGCGCCATCATGTGCGTCAGCAGCGCATACGACGCGATGTTGAAGGGCACGCCAAGGAAGATGTCCGCGCTGCGCTGGTACAGCTGGCAGGAC
>NZ_DAIUCO010000088.1:0-18286 GCF_036846085.1 Noviherbaspirillum sp.
GCACGCACTGCGCAGGGCTTCGCGTGGCAAGAAGTAATGCGGTTAGTCTATCGGTGCCAGTTATGGGCAGCGCTGTCGCACAACCAATTTCTGCAGAAGCTTTCCGCAGGTAGTGGTTCATATCAAATTTCAAGGCATTGTCGCTTGGGGTCGATAACGGCAAGCAGGGAAATGTAGCCGTCGGCCAGTAGCCTACCTTGAGGAAGGGATATTGCGAAGAAGGTGAAGTTGCCCGGATCAGCGCTTATCGCAGCCTGGGGCAATAGTTGAAAAAGAGGTGGCGGGCGCCGGCTTATTCAGGTTTTACCCTGCCTTCCGGAATTACCCGGTAGCCTTCAAACAATTGTCCCGGATATTTTTTCGATATCTCGCCTTGCGCGTTGAGCATTTCCTCATGGGTCATCAGCCTATAAGTCGGCACAGTTTCGTAAATGGCTTCACGGACTCCTGGGAAATGCTCGTTTGGTCGCCATCCAGTCCAGCGCCGGAGTAACCAAACCCTATCCTTCCTGATGTTTTCCTTGATTGCCTCGATTGCTTTGCGTGCTTGGTGGTAATCATCCATAGGGTTCTGGTATTCGATGACATGCCTGTCAGTTGCGCGCCAGCCGCAATCTACATATGACAGTACACGGCAAAAATAGTTTTATTGCATGGATGCTGCAGATGAATGTTGCAGGCAATTGCGCTTCTGGGCAGTTGGATCGACAAACATTTTGCAATGCATAAACCTCCACAGACAGACGACAGCCCGCTATTGGCCAGAATATGCGCCTGCGGCCGTTGCGTTACCCGTATCAACTCCTCTCCTTGAACAAGTCGATTTGCTGGAACATGCATGCATTTTGTCTCGCCACGCCAGTAGTTTGGCCTCCTGTGCAAGCGACGTCCGCACGAGCAGTGCTTATAGTTTATTGGTGCATGCGGATTCAGATAAGCCTGTCGTTTCACGAACTGCCGTACAGGCCTCCAGGTGCTGGCCGTGCTGAATCAGGATTGAACGAGGCGAACATAGCACTTTTTCCTTCCTCGCGAAAAGTCGGAGGGCTCCTGAAAATGACTGGCCGAGCATGGCAGACACCTGGTTGAACAAGCAGGGAAGATGGCTGGAAAGCACGAACGGAAACTAGTGGAGAAAGCGATGCGTTTCGCCCGAATCAAAGTCGGCACGCTCATGCTTGCCGGCGGCGGTGCAGTTTTTTGTGCCTTTCTGGTTATTGAATCGCTAGTCGCATTTGCGCTTTTCAATAACCTGGGTGATGTCGCCCTCTTGCGCCTTGTTTTTGGCTTGACCTTGGCAACCCATGCGGTCTTTGCCGTGATCATGTGGATGGCAAAGAGGATGTTAAAGGATGCAGTACATGAAGCGGTAGCAGTTGCCAGGGGTGTAGCGGATGGAAACCTCGCTGATCCGGTAAGGATCGACGGGAGCGGTGAATTGGACGAATTGATGCGCGGGCTTCACAGCATCAGCGAGAGCATGTTCAGCATAGTAAGCCAGGTTCGATCCGGGACAACGACAATAGCAACGGCGGCCGGGATGATCACGAGCGACAATGCAGCCCTCGCATCCCGTACACAGGACCAATCGGCGTCACTGGAGAAAACTGCTTCCTCACTCGAAGAACTTACATCCGCTGTGTCCCAGAACGCAGACAACGCGGAACAGGCGAATACGCTGGCAACTGCCGCCGCCGGCTCCGCCCTCAAAGGCGGAAAAATCGTCGGCAACGTTGTTTCCACCATGCGCGGTATTCAGGACAGTTCGCGCAAGGTCGCTGAGATTATCAGCGTGATTGATGGCATCGCATTTCAGACGAATATCCTGGCATTGAACGCGGCAGTCGAGGCGGCACGGGCGGGTGAACAGGGACGTGGCTTTGCAGTCGTCGCGTCGGAGGTGCGCACGCTTGCGCAACGATCGGCCACCGCCGCAAGGGAAATCAAGGGGCTCATTTCGGATTCTGTCGCGAAAACGGACGCCGGTGGCGAACTGGTCGGTCAGGCCGGTACTGCCATGAGCGAAATCGTGGAGTCCGTCCAGCATCTTGCCGACCTGATGGGGGACATTACGGCGGCAAGCCGGGAGCAGCGTGCCGGTATCGAAGAGATAAATCGCGCGGTGATGCGGATCGATACCTCTACCCAGCAAAATTCCGCCCTGGTGAATGATGTGTCCAAAGGTCTCGCACAATTGAACGAGCAGGCGGTAACCCTGACCGAGGCTGTTTCAAGCTTCAATCTGGGTGTACGTGAATACGGAAATGCCGAAGAGGCCGTCGAGATGGTAAGACGGGGCGTTGAATTTGCACGGATCAACGGGAAGCAGGCGTTGATCGCAGACGTCAACATATTAAGCAAAGGGCGGTTCATCGACCGTGATCTTTACCTGAGTGTTTATTCGGGCGACTGTATTGTCCTGGCGCACGGCTCCAACCCCCGGTTGGTCGGCGTTGACGGAAAAACCTTCAAGGATGTCGAAGGAAAGTTCTTTATCAAGGATATCGTTGCCAGGGCAAAGGCCAATGGCACAGGGTGGGTGGACTATAAATGGAACCATCCAGTGACAAAGAAGATGCTGGTAAAAGCGTCGTATTTTGAGGTCGCGGACGATGCGGTAATCGCCTGCGGATTCTATAAATGACGTTGTATTGAAGAAGAGTCGGGGCAGTAAATCCGGGTGCGTCAACAGGGATGGGTATTTCACGTAGTCAGCGGTTGGACCGCTGGCATCAACCCATCAGTCTGTACAGCCCGTGGCAGGGAAAAATGAATAGTAAAAACCCACAATGGAGACGAGTGTCATGAGAGAAGTACGTTTGAAGAAGCTGTTTCATCCGTCAGCACGCCTTTTTGCAACGGCAGGCATTGCAATTTCCCTGCTCAGTGCATGCGGCGGAAGCGACAATCCAGTTGCACCAATAGTGACTTCGCCGGTGGTGAAGTCAACGTCATACGGCCAGATTGAAGGTGTCGACAACGCCGGAACGTCAGGCACTTATGCCTGGAAAGGCGTGCCGTTTGCCAAGGCGCCTGTCGGCGCGTTGCGCTGGAGGGCGCCGGTCGATCCGGACTCATGGACGGCAACCCGCGCGACAAAGGAATTCGGGAATGCCTGCGCGCAATACGGCCGTATTTACGGTCCGGGAGCGAACAATCGCTATGACGAAACGATCGGCACCACGCTGAACCAGGCTGTCGGCAGCGAAGACTGCCTGTATCTCAATATCTGGCGCCCGTCGACGACCGAAACCAACCTTCCGGTCATTGTCTTTTTCCATGGCGGCAGCAATGTGTCGGGCTATACGGCCGATCCGATGTATGACGGCGCCAATCTTGCACGCACCGCAAATGCGGTGGTGGTCACACCCAATTTCCGGCTTGGCATTTTCGGCTTCTTCAATGCGGCTGCACTGAGGACCGGCACCGATGCGGCCACTGATTCCGGCAACTACGCGATCCTCGACAGCATCAAGGCGCTTCAGTTCATTAACCGGAATATCGCTTCCTTTGGCGGCAATGCATCCAATGTGACCATCATGGGTGAATCGGCCGGTGCGATCAACGTGTACGCGTTGCAGACTTCGCCGATGATGGTGAATGCGAATCCGAAGCTGTTCAACAAGATCGTGCCGATGAGCGGCGGCCTGGGTCTCGCCTCCAATCTGCCGGCGGGAAGCATTCCGCTGATGAATCCGGTCTCCACCGCAGTCTCACAAGGCACTGCGATGTTGCACAATCTGCTGATTGCTGATGGCAGGGCGACGGACACCGCGTCGGCACAGGCTTATGTGGCCACGCAAACCAATGCACAGATTGCCGACTATTTGCGCTCGAAGAGCCCGAGCGCGCTGTTCACGACACTGCTTACCCGGGTCGCCGCGCTGGGGCTGAGCGGATCAGGTCCGATACCGGAAGGCGCGGTCGTGACCACCGACGCGATTGCGGCAATCAATGCCGGGAATTACGTCAAGGGTCCGGTACTGGCCGGCAATACGCGTGACGAAGGCAAGCTGTTTCCGTCTTTCCTGCCCCTGGTGGGCGGAACCGGCAATGCCCGCGTGGTGACCGACGCAGCATTGTTTGCAAATCATTTCAGCTACAACCCGGATGCTCCTGCGCAGACAACCATCGAGCAGTGGATTTCGGCTTCCTACCTGCCGGTCGATGCGCCGGTGACCGGCTTTACCGCACGTGCGCAGCAGCTCAACAACGCATTCTTCCTGTCCAACCGCGACGTGATCCTGAATGCCTTGAAGGCGAAGCAACCGGAAGTCTGGTATTACCAGTTCAACTGGGACGAACAGCCGGCGCCCTGGAACCAGATTTACGGAGCCGCGCACTTGTTCGACCTTCCTTTTGTGTTCGGCAATTTCGGACCGTCGCTGATGGCAAATATCATGAACACGACCGCCAACCGCGCCGGCAGACTGGACCTGTCGAATGCCATGATGCGGAGTATCGGTACATTCGCAAGAATCGGCAATCCGAACGATCCGGCATTGGGCACGACCTGGCCTGCCTGGCCGCAGAAGCTGCTGTTTGACGCAAACCTTACCCAAAAGCAGATCTCTGTTGAATAAGAGAAGGGAGTCAGGTTTGCTCTATCTATCAGACTCCCATGCAAATTTCTGCGGACGACTTTTCCGATAAGGTATCGTCACTGTCTGTCCAGTTTGAACAAAGGCCCGTTTTTGCGGGCCTTTGCCTACCCTGTCATTGCATCTGAATGACGCAGCGACCACGACGATCATTCAGATGCATTCAGTCCTGCCCAATCGCTCATCGTGGAGCTATCGATGATCCAGCCAGGCAAACCGGTTCGGCGGCTTTGGGATATTGAATCCTTGATGCCCAATGCGGAGCCCAGGATCAGTCAAGGATCCGGGGCAACGATGCAATTTTTCCCGTTCAGCTTGGCCTTGTATAACGCAGCATCAGCGCGGCTGAAGGTGTTCTCGACTTCTTCGCCGTCCTGGTATGTCGCCACGCCGATCGACGTAGTGAGCCTGATGCCGGCAGCAAGTGTGTCCCAGGCGTGATGTTCGACGGCATTTCGGATGCGCTGCAGCAGACCTGTTGCGGCCGAAGCGGTCACATTGTTCATCACGATGACAAACTCGTCTCCGCCATACCGGGCCAGGTAATCGACGACACGAATTTCTGATTTGGCAATCCTGGCAAATGCCTTGATGACCTCATCACCGATCGTATGACCGAATCGATCGTTCACCGACTTGAATCCATCCAGGTCGAGGACCGCGATGCTGAAGGGCAGGCGGGTGCGGTTGAAAAGCTGCTGCTCCATTTCCAGCTTGTTTTTCAAATCGCGCCGGTTGCCAACTCCTGTCATCTCGTCATGTACCGTCAGTTCACGAAGCCGCTCCATTGCACTTTCAAGTTCGGCGGTTCTTTGGGTGACAAGCCGCTCAAGCTGATTCCGGTATTGCAGCAATTCCTGTTCCGCTTGATGACGTGCCGTGATGTCTCGCACCACGGCGACCAGCAACAATTCATCCTGCATCTTGAATGTTGCGAGCGACGCCTCGACAAGAATATGTTCTCCATTCTTCTTGCGAAAGTAGGTCGTGATGGATATCTTGTCCTGGTGTTGCAGCGCTTCGACTGCGGCATCCCGATCCTTCTCGCTTACCCACAGCTGGATGCTTGCGGATGTTCTACCGATCACTTCTTCCCGCCGGTAGCCGATCATATTTTCAAACCCGAGATTCACATCGATGAACTTACCCGTTTCCATATTTGAAAAGGTGGCGTAGTCCGGCATTGCATGAAAAATGCGCCGATACTTTTCCATCTCTTCCGGAAAAACCTGATCGTCTGGCAAAGCCATCATTTATCCGTATGGGAAAAATTTATTCATGCGTCATACGGCTGCGATATTCGCCGGGCGTCGTATTGAACCACCGCTTGCAGGCACGGTAGAAAGTACTTTGATCTGCGAATCCGAGCAGGTAAGCGACTTGTGCCAACGTGAGATCACTTTTCCGCAGATATTGTTCGGCAAGCTTGCAGCGAGTGTCGTCCACGAGTTCATTGAATGACGTACCTTCCTCGTGCAAGCGGCGCTGAAGGGTCCGTTCGCTCAGGCACATTTTCTTCGCGAGATCCGCCCGCAATGGATCGCCGCCCGGAAGCCGGCGAATAATCAGTTCACGGACTTTGTGGCTGATGCCAGTCGTCGCAAGGCGTTGCAGATGCTCCCCCGCCATGCGGTCGACCATGGCGGCCAACTCGGCGTTTGCCATGGGAAGTGGTGCGTTGAGGTCCGCGGCTGCAAAATGGATCTGATGGGTGCCCGCGTTGAAGCGCAAGGGGCAGCGAAAGGCATCCTCATAGGCCTTGGTATTGGCCGGTGAAGGATACGGAAAATCCACTGCGGACGGTTGAATGTTACGAGCGGTCAGCCAGCGGCAAAGATTGAGGATCGTTATCAGGACAAACTCAATTCGCGCCCTCGGTACGGGGCGCCCGTTGCCTTCCAGGGTCAGCGTCAGGCGATATCCTCCCTGTTCCTTGTGCAACTCGATATTGGCGGCATCACTGACGATTCGAAGGTATCGCAGGAATCGCTCGAGCCCCGCAAGCAAGTGGGGACAGGACATCATCACGTAGGCAATCGAATCGAAGCTGACAGGATGCGCAAGATCCGGCCTGGCCAGTCCGATGTCCGGATTTCCCGACGACTCCACCGCCAGATCCCATAGCGTGCTGACTTTTTCCGGCAGAAATCGCGCATCACTATTGTTCAGGTCTTCGATATTCAATCCCGCTTTTCGGAATAAAGCAGGCGTGTTCAATTCAAGTGCCTGAAATAGTTCGACGATTCCTTTTACCCAAGCAGCGGAAACCGTTCCTGCAGGTACCATGCCTCGTTACCCCTCGTCTCTCTGTCCCAGTGGTTTCTTGTATTTTTTATAACTGGCTGATTATTTTTCTTGGCTTATGTCGCCTCTGTTGTCGGACCCGTAGTTGAGCTGTTGCCGTACAACCCAGTTTTTGCCCTCCGTAGTTATACATGCGTCAATCCGATTCTTCAACAGCAAGTTGCAGGGCGAAAAAGTTCGGTTTCTGCCCTTTTTGCCGGAGGAAGGCATTCGCCGGGCCTCCCTCCGATGATAATTTTGCAATTTCATCTATATGAAGGCGTAAATGCTCTTAAAGTGGGGGACCTTGCAAAGGTCGATGGTATTTTTACGGAAATCGGAAGTAAGGGCGCCGAAACCGGCTCACATATCCTCTCCTCTGTCGCATACACCAACCTCCAGGTTGGTTACCACGGACTCTTCTCGCATGATCGCTTTGGGTCGAGAGCGCCGGCGGCAGGGGGGGGCCGAAGACCCATTGTCCAAAGTGGAACGGGGCATTGCTAAACTAGTCTGGATTTTGCGATGTATAACAAGTTGGCTCTCAAGGAAAACGCATGGCTCTCGAAACACTCCCCTCCGCTCCCACCGACTTTGACTTTGTCATTGGAGATTGGCGGGTGAAGCATCGCAGGCTCAAGGAACGGCTGGCAAATTGCAATGAGTGGATCGAGTTCGACGGCAAAATGTCTACCCGAAAGATTTTGGGTGGATATGGCAATGTCGAGGACAACGTCCTTTATTTCCCGGAAGGCGAGTTCCGTGCCGTCGCACTTCGCTCATACGATATAACCAAGGGAACATGGTCTATCTGGTGGTTGGATGGTCGTTTTCCCGATCGCATTGACGTTCCGGTTGTCGGAAGTTTCAAGGACCGTGTCGGCGTCTTCCTCGCAAGAGATCTCGTTGCGGGTGTTCCTGTGACAGTCCGCTTCATTTGGTCGCAGGTGAGTGCCGACGAACTGCGATGGGAGCAGGCATTTTCGACCGATGAAGGTTCAACCTGGGAAACCAACTGGACCATGGCCTTCTACCGTGGGTCAGAGAGCTGACCATTCATGCAGGCCGACGCCGCGTTGAAGCCTGGCTTAAATCAAATACCATCAGCGGCTGGCTTCGAAAAGGGGAGATTGCCCACAGGAGTCGATCGTACTTTCCTTCCACCGCCGGTGCCAGAGCCGTTCGTTAGATTCCATTGAGAAAGCCGAAATCGACTCCCGGCGCGGCGAGATATGCCGCTTGTTGCAGATTTACCCATCAATTCATTCCGCCAATAAGAACTTGGCACGGTTTCTGCCGTCTTTCATTCAGCATGTTATTTCCTCCACATGCCAAACCGTTACCTAACCGCAAGAGGTGAATATATGGAAAAGAATGACGTAATCTCAACCCTGAACGACTTGATCCAAACCTGCAAAGACGGGGTGGAAGGATTTCGCACCTGCGCCGAGGATATAAAAAACCCGGAATTGAAAGCCTACTTCAACGATCGGGCCGAGCGTTGCACCCGCGCTGCGGAAGAGTTGCAAGACCTGGTCATCGCCTATGGCGGCGACCCTGCAACGTCATCGCATCTAAGCGGCACATTGCATCGCCGCTGGGTAGACGTTCGCGCTGCGATCACCGGGAAGAGCGAGCAGGACGTGCTGGATGAATGCGAACGGGGCGAAGACGTCGCCAAGCATTACTATGAAGCCGCTCTCAAGAAGGAACTGCCTGAAGACGTTCGTCTGATCGTGGAAGACCAATACAGTGGTGTTCAGCTGAACCACGACCAGGTAAAGAGCATGCGCAACCAGGCACGTGCGCGTCCGTAATCTGATCTTCCAAAGGAGGCGTGAACCGCCTCCTTCCTTAACCGTGCGGCACGCGCCGAACTGATCGCCAGCAAGAACTGACCGCTAACACGGCGGCGGATCGAGTTTCAGTCCAGGCGTCGGAGCGATCAAGCCCTGGGTGTCGGTTCAGGCAAATGATCGCGGGAGAATGCCATCGCGCGATAGCAGTCGCAGCTGATTTCTTCGATCCTGTCCCCCTTTAGAAGGGTGATGTACCCGTCGGCATAGCGAAGCAGGCCGGCATGCACAAAGGTGTTCGCAACCAGGTTCACCTTTGATCGGGACTCTCCCAGCATGTAAGTCAGGAACTCGGTGTTGAGCGAAAAGTGATCACTGCCCGCGCGATCGCGCATCATCAGCGTCCAGCGGGCAAAACGCTCTTCCGTCGAATGCATGCGATTGCAGGCGGCAGTCCGCGCAATCTGGCTTATGTATGTTCTCATGTACTGATTCGAGATCCTGCGAAGGGGCGTGTCGCCGTCAATCGCTTGCTGGAACACTGCCACTCGCATCCGCGCACTTTTTCCGGGGACCTGGCAAATGCAGTTCTCGACTGCGACGCTGCCGCCAATCAAAAGGTCGCAGCCAGTGAAGCCCTCGTTGCCAATCGAAGCAACTTCGACGGAGATGTCGTTTCTCAATGGCGTAATGACGGACATGACGCAGGATATCGGGAAGTAGACGTGACGAAACTCTCTATTGCGCTTGAATGCAGCTTCTCGAATAGAGACCTCTACAACTTCGATATGCGCGCTCAGCGGCTCATACTCCTGCGGCGAAAGTCTGCCTAAAAGCCGATTTCCGGATTGCGATGGATCTGATTGAACTGACATGACGGCTCCACTTCGGAAAGTATCCCGAATCACTTGTGCTATTGCCTTGGGCTAGCGGATTCAGCGGAGCAAGTGCGTGAGATAGGACGGATGTATAGCCGTATAAATCACCGCGCGGTTGCGAGGGGAACCAATGGAATTCTCAAGGGATAGGGTATCCACTCTCCAATAGATCATGCATGGAACAAATCGTTCTTGAGAATTAGGCAATTGGTGGCGTGCATATTGACCGCAATAGAAAGAACTTCCGAAGTTTCTCCCGCCGATTGATAAGGAACATGCCGCAGGGCTTTAGTCTTGAAGAATGACTACACGGCGCTGAATGACAGGAAATACGCCTCTGTTGAAATTAGGCATTGATCACGGCATGACCTCGAAACCCTTCATCGGAGAGACAGCGTACGCAGCCGCTCACGAACTCCTAACAAAATCATTTCTGAATTAGCAGGAAGCGGCCTTTGAGGCGTTTGATCGTCACGTAGGCGTGCGTGACTGAAACCGGTAAACGGCGGAACTGGATAGGCGCCGGATTCGCAAATGGAGGAATCGTATGGACGCTTTTCCTGCGGAAGTTTTTGTCGGCGCAGCAATTGCACGAGGCATTCAAGGCGCCTGCCCAATGCGCGAGAAAGGTTGTTGCCGGCATGCCATCCAGGGTTCCCGAAAAATGGCTGGCTTCACGTTTCGCGAAATATAGGCAAATTAAACATACGTTGTTTTGCTATTGTGCGTAAGATGAACTGGCGTTCTTCAAAACTGTTTGTCAGCAGTAATCAGTGCATACCATTTGTAGCGGGTCATAAGCCATCCGGCACTTCCTTGACCCCACATTTGTACTGATATCGCAATACGCCTTTCTTCGTTCATCTCCCAAAATAAAGAATCCATCCTTAGTCAATGGGAAAATTTTGCCCGTACCATCGAACCACCAGCGCTCACCATGGATGCAGAAGCGCTGCGTGACCATGCGTCGTTCATGCTGGACATCATCATCAACGACCTTGAAACGCCCCAGACACCGTTCCAGCAGTCGGAAAAATCGATGGAGCGGGGACCTGCAAACACCCAGGAAACCTACGCCGAGACACACGCCAGTGGACGGCTGGAATCCGGTTATACGATTTCCCAGCTGGTGTCGGAGTATCGTGCGCTGCGTGCCAGCGTATTGAAGCTTTGGGCTGCCAATGCGCGGGCTGGACTGCTGACCGACCCTGACGACGTGACCCGCTTCAATGAAGCCATTGATCAGGTGCTTGCCGAGTCCGTCGCCCGGTTTGCGGATATGACGCTGGAACGAGCGGAAATTGAACGACAGCGTCTCGATGCAGTGCTACATGCTGCGCCTGTTGGCATCACGCTGGCAGATCACAGTGGCAAGTTCATTTTGACCAATCCGGAGAACGGTCGCATCTGGGGTGACCATCCCCTGACCGGAGACATGGATGCGCAACGACAGTGGAAGGGATGGTGGGCGGATGGCTCGGACAAGCATGGACAACCAGTCAAGCCGCATGAGTGGGCTCAGGTGCGTGCGCTGGCTGGCGAGGAATCACCGCGCGACATCATTGAAATCGAACCCTTCGGGTCGCCTGGTGTGCGGCGCACGATCCTGTTTCATAGGACGCCGGTGCGGGATGCGATCAGCAGGGTTGTCGGTTCGGTCGTTGCCCAGATGGATATCACGGAACTCGTCAAAGCGGAGGCCGCATTGCGCGAAAGCGAAGCGAAATTTCGTGCCATTGCCAATGCCATGCCGCAGATGGTGTGGTCCACATTGCCGGACGGGCGTCATGATTTTTTCAATCAGCAATGGTACGACTTCATTGGGGAGCCAGACGGCTCCACCACCGGGGACGGGTGGAATGAGATGTTTCACCCTGAAGATCAGCCAAGGGCATGGGAAGTATGGCAACGCTGCCTGGCAACGGGTGAATCGTACGAGATCCAATACCGGCTGCGGCATCATTCCGGAGAATACCGTTGGACGCTCGGCAGAGCGTTGCCGATCCGTGATGACGCTGGAATCATCGGCCGTTGGATGGGCACCTGCACCGATATTCATGACCAGAAGATCGCCGAGGAAAAGCTAAGGGATGCAGACGCCCGGAAGGACGAATTTCTTGCGATGCTTGCCCATGAGCTGCGGAATCCGCTGGCCCCCATTAGTACGGCAGCCAGGATGCTGAGCACCGCCAGGGTGGATGAGGCAACGGTCAGGCGCACGAGTGAAATTATTACCCGCCAGGTCAGGCATATGACGAGTCTGGTGGACGACCTGTTGGACGTGTCACGGGTTACCCGCGGGTTAATCGATCTGGAAAAGATGCCGGTAGACATTCATCGTATCGTCGCCGATGGGGTGGAGCAGGTAAACCCGTTGATGCAGTTCCGCCGCCACCACCTGATGCTGCATGTGCCTCCGGAGACGGCAATGGTCATGGGAGATAACAAGCGGCTGGTCCAGGTCCTGGCCAATATCCTGACCAATGCAGCCAAATATACCCATGATGGCGGCAACATTCTATTGAAGACGCGGGTGGAAGTGGATTCCATCATCCTCAGTGTCGAGGATGATGGAATCGGCATGGCACCTGATCTCCTGGGGCGCGTATTCGATCTGTTTGCGCAAGCAGAGAGGACATCGGATCGCTCTTCGGGTGGACTCGGGTTGGGACTCGCACTGGTCAAAAGCCTGGTCGAGCTCCATGGCGGAACAGTCTCCTGCGCAAGTGGAGGGGCCGGCCTCGGCAGTCAGTTCAAGGTATGTCTGCCAAGGCTGATGGAACCGGATCAGAAGATAGAGCGGCGCAGTCAGGGGCGCGATGTCGTCGCTGCAAACGCGCCATTGAAGATTCTGGTCGTCGATGACAACGTCGATGCCGCGCAGATGCTATCGATGTATTTGACGACGTCAGGGCACAATGTGTTGATAGAGCACCAATCATTGCGCGCACTCCAAACGGCGAGAATCGAAAAGCCGGACGTCTACCTTCTTGATATCGGTATTCCGGAAATGGACGGGAATGAGCTGGCGCAACGACTTCGGGCGCATCCTGAAACGGCCAAAGCCGTTCTTATCGCGGTGACCGGGTATGGACAGGAGCATGATCGCCAGAAGTCTTTCGCCTCCGGGTTCGATCACCATATGGTCAAGCCGGTCGATATGGCGAAGCTTGCCGCTGTGCTTGCTTTGGTTGATGTCAATCCGGCGTAAGGCGGTACAGGTCAGCTTCTGCTTGTCTGGCTGCCTGTCTCGGGTTGAAAGCGGCAGAGGTGCCCGAGCGGGCAAGCTGCCATTTTCAACTATTCGACATTCATGCAAATAATGTGGCCAACCGCGCCAGTGCGAATGAAGCGGGCCCGTCCGGGAGCGGACCCGCTACGAATGCCTGACGTTTAATTGGGCATGACAACCTTGTCGATGACGTGGATGACGCCGTTGTCCGCGAGGACATCCGTCTTCACGACGTTGGCATTGTTCACGCCAACTTTCCCTCCTTTCATGCTGACCGTCAGCGGGCTGCCTTCGACAGTTTTGACAGCGCCTGCCTTCACGTCCGAAGCCATGACTTTGCCCGGCACGACGTGGTACGTCAGGACCTTGGTCAGCGCCGCTTTGTCCTTCAGCAGCGCGTCAAGTTTTTCCTTTGGAATGCTGGCAAATGCTTCGTCGGTCGGGGCGAAGACAGTGAACGGCCCCGGTCCTTTCAGGGTGTCCACCAATCCCGCAGCCTGTACTGCGGCGATAAGGGTGTTGAATGAACCTGCCGACTTGGCGGTATCAACGATGTCGGCAGCCTGGGCGGCGCCGAATGTAACGACGAGCGATGTTGCCAAAATAAACTTTTTCATTGCAGACTCCTGTCATACGTAAGATGAACCGCCGCACACTGCGGCGGGCCTGAGAGTGACTAAGGGGACCCGGAAAGTGTGAACCGGGTATGTGCTTAATTTATGCCTAAAATGGCTTAGCGTCCATGATTTGAACCGGTATAATTAGTATATTAACGGTTCAAAAACGGTTCAATCCATGAAGAAACCCCCAGCAATCGAGCAGTCCCAACCGGCCGCCGAGGATAATCGTGTCGCCTACCGCAGTGGCGTGGCGGCGCGGCTTGCCGGCCTCTCCGCGGAAACATTGCGCGTCTGGGAGCGTCGCTACGACCTGTCCGATACCGAGCGTTCGACGAGCGGGCAGCGCCTGTATTCAGCCGAGCAGGTGCGGCGGCTCGGCCTGCTCAAACAGCTGGTGGACCAAGGTCATGCGATCGGCGTACTGGCAAGGCTGCCGATTGAACAATTGCAGGAATTGACCAAGCCGCGTGCCGGCGACGCGCAGGTGGCAGGGCCCCTGCGGGTGGCAGTCATCGGCGATGGCCTCGTCAGGCGGATTGCGGCCGCCGGGCGAGAGGGCGCAGAGCTTGCGGTTCAGTGCAGTTGCTCACGGCTGGAGCATGCCGCATCGTTGCGCAAGGATGCGGACGTCGAGCTTCTGCTGGTCGAGTTATCCGAACTCGATGACGATGCGCTGCCGATGATTGCGTCGGCGCGCGAGGCGTGCGCGGCCGCAGCCGTTGTTGTCCTCTACCGATTCTGCGCGAGCGCCACGATCCGCGCGCTGCGGGCGCAGAACTGCCTGGTCGCGCGCGTTCCGGCCGAACCGGGCGAACTGGTGCTGCTATGTCGTTCAGCACTTGCGGGGGAAAGACTGCCGCCGCCGGAGCGGGTGGACGTGCCCGAGGTGCGCTTCGACGAAGAGATCCTCTCCACGATCACGGCCGCCGGCAACCAGCTGGCCTGCGAATGCCCCCGCCATCTGGCCGATCTCCTGTTGATGGTCGGGAGCTTCGAGCGTTACAGCGCCCAGTGCGCATCCCGCAACGAGGCCGATGCGAAACTGCACCAGGAGTTGCAGCACGCCGCCGGCCGCGCACGCGCCATCCTCGAAATCGCCCTGGAGCGCCTTGCACGCGCGGAAGGGATACCGCTGCCCAGGTAAGTTGGAGGCGCCCAGTAAGGAAGGACAGCAACCGGTTAACAGCGTCATCCGAATACTGGGTAGATCTTTGGCATGCCAATCCGGCCTGCCTTGAAGCGGTCGTCCAGGAACTTCCCCTTCGGCGCGCCTCTCAGCGCGGGTAGGTAAAGCCGGTGCGAATATCCATCGGTACCAGCCGGTTGCCCTCGCGCACCGTCAGCCGCTGCGGCGGTTCGTCGCCTGCCAGTGCGCGCGGCGTAACGGGCAGTCCTTCAGCACTGCGCAACAGTGGGTCGCAGCGTTCGTACACGTTCCGGCAGCCCGTGGCATGCAGGAGCGCCTGCACCACAGGCACCTTCCACAGGTCGACGCCGCCGGCATTGAACTGGCAAACCAGGTAGCCCGCGATGCCGCCATAGCTGTGCACCAGGAGGCCAGGCAGGCCGTCCTTTTCGCCATCGATCAGCTGGAACAGCGCTTGCGGATCAGCGCGGCGCAGCGCATCGGCGCGAAGAAGCACGCCAGCTTGCACGCGTCGCTTTATCATCGCGTGGTCCACCGGTTCGTCCTCGCGCAACGTCCAGACGCGGGCGGCGATTTGCGATTTCGCGTTATAGGCCGCGCGGGCCAGGAACTGGCGAGCCGACGATTGCACGATTGCCGTGGCGCCCGGTTTGTTGCGCTCCTGCGGCTTGCCGTCGACCTTTTCGACGGCGGAGACATAAATCCACGGGTCGCCGGAAAGAAGTCCTTTTTCCTTACCCTGTTTGATGGTGATGATGAGCATGCGCGGCTTTCGTTTTCAGGAACGGGATGATACCGCAAGCCGCCGGCGTCCCCTTTCGCCGCATACTGCTCCTGAAGTGATCTGTCTGGAGCCGTTGCCTTGCAAAAGAGCAGTCATCGGTACAGCGCCTGCGCCGTGGCCGAAACAGGCCAGCGGCGCAGGCTGATCGGCACCATGCGATGCGCTACGAGGTCAGTCCGCGAAGAAGGCTGCTGTCGGTCGAAATCGGCGCTTCGGCCAACCCCGGTGCAGCCTCCACAACCGGCGGGCTCGCCGGCCCAAGTGCGGGCACTGCGTCATCCCACTCCCGGCCCCAGCGCGTTGCCGCAATTGCTATGGCACCAGGGTGGGTGAGTCGTGCCTTGAGTTCGGGAAGGCGGCGCCTCCCGATACGCCTGTCCGCAGCGAGCAGGATGTCCACGATCTGCCAACGGTCGGCGAAAGCGAAGCTAAGCAACTGGTCGGTTGGCGTGTCAATGTACTCACGCAATAAACTCGATATCGACGATACGTCAGTGTCGTAGGGATAGTACGTGGCGTTTTCGCTGAAATCACGCGGGTAATCCCAGATCACGTCCTTGCCCAGCGTGCACCAGTAGCGGGGCAGGTCGGTGCTGCCACTGGCCGATGCCATGCGGTACGCCCGGCACTGGATCTGCAGACGCAGCCCCTCGGCAAAAAGTTTGCTGACCTCGCGCTGGAGTTTGCTCCATGGTTTCACATCTGCCTCGGATTTAAAAAGCTGTGATCATGATAACCGCTGCCGTCGCAATGCCCAGGGAATGGTCTTCGTCTTTGCAGTATCCGTTTTTGAGAGAAACATCAGGCTGGTTTGGGGCGATAGCGGACGCAATTCATTCTCTTCAGTCATTCAATTGATGACACGCCTTAGCATCATTGGTGGCTTTTCTCCTTGTGTGCTTGAAGCGCTAAGATTCAGCCACATGGTGTGCAAGCCTAATTCTTCTGCAGCAGAACCAGCTTTATAGCGGTGGGACCACACCGGCGAATCTCAGGAGATCGGTCATTGTGAATTGCCCGGCGCGCGCCGATGGTAGCGTCGGCGTCCAGTCCGGCGCCGCATTCAAAATTGAAGCGTTGTCGGCTTTGAGCAAACCGACAAATACTTCCCCCACAATCCCGGACCCTACCGGGCCGAGGCGCAAGCCGCCTTCCATCACCTCCGCCTCTCTCAAAATGTAAAAGAAAAGAGGCGTGGAAGTATCCAGCGTATGGCTGCTATCCGCTGCTAAGTGCGAAAGATCGCCAAGCTCCGCAGGCGTAAGGACCCGGAGATTCATTCGACGTGCGATTGCTTGCCCGGACGGCAGGCCAAAATTTACATGTCGCGTGAGCGTGCGAGCTGGGAGTGATTGCAATCCGTCGAAGGGAAGGCCGGGAGAGGGCAATCTTGCTCCAGGCAAATGCATTAGTACGGACGATAATTTCGTATCAATGCGTTTGTTCGGCCGGACATTTCCATCCCCGAAATCGAAGAACGTCTGCCAGTCGACAAATCTTCTCGGCGCCCGTTTTCCACCCCTCAGATCATCCGGATCGGTGGCGTTCGGATTGATCGTGTCGTCAAACACGAAGGCAAAAAAGGGCGAGCCGCTGGTTGGTCCGAAATTAAGCCGATAACTGGGACGTACCTGGGAGTGGCCGAAGCGGTACGCGGCGACGGCGAATTCAACCGGAATGCGTGTCATCCCCCGTCCGTCCGGGCGCTGTTCCGGACGGAAGAATTGCGTCCCCTGCGACAGGATTCTGTCAAGTTGGCGCTGGCCTATCAGCACTGGCAGAAATTCGTGAAGGATGATCCATTGGTAATGCCAGGTGACCAGCCGGCGCGCATCGTTGAAAATCCTGTCCGGCGAAGCCTGCCGATATTCGGGCTGCCGTGCCAGGTGATCGGTGACTGCATTGTGAAACGAGAGCAATGCGAGGTGAAGTTGTGAAAGTATGATGTTCTGGTCATTGCGGCTGTCGCCGATGATGGCTGTGCCGGCTCCGTTGCGCGGCACATCATCGCGGACCGCTCCCCGCCTGGAAACCGCATCCGAGTCGGGAATGGCTTGTACGACGAATCTGATACGGCCCGTACTGGTCTCGTAGAGGTGCGGCGAGTCCGCCGGTCCATCACCATAAAGCGAATCGAGGTCGAATGCCGCAGTACGGAAATTCTGCGTTTGTTCCGGCAATGCGTTTTCATTCAAAAGGGAATTCTTGTCCAGGGTCACGTCGTGATCCAGAAATTGGCCAAGGAACGTCATTCCGGCCGGCATCTGCGGATTGTCCGCATTCCGGGGACTGAAAACAGTCGGATTGAGAATCGATTGCACTGGGTCCGACATATTGTCCTGCGCATTCAGTATGCCATCCCGCGCTCCCAGCAATTGCATGGCGCGCCGCGCCGAATCCGTTTGTTCGGAAAAGGGTGGCAGATCCGGAAACATGCGTGAGAACACATTGTTTGGATCGGGCGGCGCTGAAGGGAAAGGTGCTTCAACTGTTTGGGCGAATGCCCAATCCAGGACAATGCTTAAACAGAAGATAGGCAGAAGTAAAGAATGCAATTTTTTCATGGCAGTTCTCTTGGCGCGCGTTTATCGATGATGGGTTGAAGTCGGCACGCGAGACTGAATTCTTTGCACGTCATTGCGCATTGATACGGCAATGACCGCTGTGCAAATATGGAATCCCGCAATCCCCGGCCACAGCGAAAACTGATCATTGACATACACACTACCGATCGGCAGCGAAGGCGACTCGGCCAGGGCGGACGTTACTTGCCAAGGCGATTTGCCGACAACAATCGACCAAGCGATAGAAGAATGCCGGCTGCCAATGAAAGATCCACTTTAGAGCGAACTTTGCAGTCTAGACAGTGCTTTCCTGGATGCGAGAGCCTTTACCTAACTTTACATCGCGGCTCTGGCACTATCCGATTCCCAATGGAGCAGTAC